>JAUVWK010000408.1 GCA_030604165.1 Alphaproteobacteria bacterium
GGTGCCTTCGTTGTAGACATTGACGAACGGGCCGATTACGTGGCGCCGCCCGGCCCGCAGCGCGGCGCAAGCGATATCGTTGGCCTCGACCAGGAGCTCGTCGGCCGCGGCCGCTTCCCGGACCGCGGCCAATTCGCGCTCGCTCATGAGCAACGCCAGCGTGGCGTGCACCACCTCCTTGCCGGCGCGCTCGAGCCGCGCCACCACGTCGGCCAGATAGGGCTCGAAGAAGACGGCCCGTTTGGCGCACACCACCTCGCCGAGATAGACCACGTCGACCGGCGCCTCGTCGGCGATACGAAAATAGAAATCGCGCCGTTCCTCGGCCGGCCAGTTGAACAGGATGGGGCCGAGCGTGAGCTTGGCGCCGGCGGCGCTCATCGCCAGATCGCTCATCGCCAGGTCGCTCATCGCCAAGCCTTGGCATAGGCGCCGGTGGTGCTGCGCTGCCCTTCGGTGACGGCGCTGAGATCCTGCGGCGGCACGGCTTCGCCCCGCGCCGCCGCATCGACCGCTTGGCGAAAGGCCGCCACGACCTGGCTGACATAGGCGCGGCCCCGCTGCCGTCCTTCGATCTTCAGGGCGCTCACGCCGGCGGCCATGAGCTCGGGCAGCATGGCCATGACGTTGAGCGAGGTCGGCTCCTCGAACAGGTAGCTGGCGCAACCTCCGGCGACGAAGCGTCCCTTGCAAAGCGTCGGGTAACCGGCGGCCTCGCCGTCCTGGAAGACATTGATGGTGAAGCGGCCGAGCCGCGAGACCAGGCGATCGCCCTGTTGCTCGTAGCGGACATGGCTGGCCGGCGAGCAAACCCCGTCGATGTTGGGCGAGCGCCCGGTGGCATAGGCCGAGAGCGCGCAGCGGCCCTCGGCCATGACACAAAGGCCGCCGAAGGCGAAGACCTCGGTCTCGACCGGAATCTGCGCGTTCAGCCGGGCGATTTCGGTCACGGTCAGCACCCGCGGCAAGACCACGCGCTTGACCCCGAAGGCCTCGTGATAGAAGCGGATGGCCTCGGGGTTGGAGGCCGAGGCCTGCACCGAGAGGTGGCGCCGCGTGCCGGGATGGCGCCGCGCGGCATAATCGAGCAGCCCGATGTCGGCGAGGATGAGCGCGTCCGCGCCCAGCGCCGCGGCGTCGTCCACGGCGCGGTGCCACGGCGCGGGGTTGCCGGCGGCGGGATAGCTGTTGACCGCGACATAGATTTCGCAGCCGTGCCCATGGGCGTGGGCCAGCGCCTCGCGCAGCTCCGGCCGGCTGAAATTGAGGCCGGGAAAGTTGCGCGCGTTGGTCTCGTCCTGAAAGCCGAGATAGACCACGTCCGCGCCGGCGGCGACGGCGGCGCGCAAGGCCGCCGGTGTGCCGGCCGGACAGACCAGTTGCAGCGCCCGGGCGGTCATGGCGTGGCCGTCATGGGTTGGGCCGTCATGGCGAACCCGCCTCGCCACCCGCGTTGCCGGGCACATCGCGCCGTGCCGCGCGGCGGCGGCGAATCTCGCCCTGCAACGTGGCCACCTTGTCTTCCAGTTCGCGCAATGCGAGGCTCTGGCGGTCGCAGCGCCGGTCCACCGGGCCGACCGCCGCGGCGCGGAGGCGCTCAATGTCGCCGGCGGCGCGGGCGAACAGCGTGCGCGCCAGCGAAACCGCCCGTCGCGCCGGGCCGTGCAAGGGCCCCAGCACCGTCAACAGATCTTCCACGAGGTCGATCTCGGCGCTGTCCACGGCATTGCGCAGCGCCACCACCAGCTCGGTATCGCCCTCGATCGCGAGCTCGCGCGAAAAGAACCGGGCGTCGCCGTCGAGGCGCCCTTCCAGCAGATCGATCAGCGCCAGCAGCGGCCCGCGCACCGCCGCGCCGGGCGGCTCCAGCGCCGCGCTGTCGCGCAACAACGCCGGCGCGCGCTGCGGCGTACCGGGCCGCAGCAACAGGCTGAAGGGCAGGTCTATCGGGTCCAACAGGATGGTGGCGTCGCCGAGCCCGGCGAGCCGTTCGAACACCGCCGGGTAACGCCGATGCACCGTGCGCCAGGCCAGGCCGACGACCGGCGCGATCAGCGCCGGCGGCAGCGGGCGCAACGCCAGCCCCGCCAGCAGCACCGGCGACAACGGCGCCCGGCGGCCGGAGCTTGCCGCCCCAGCGTTTGCTGCCCCCGCGTTTGCCGTCGACGTCTCGGTCATCCCGCCGTTCCTATGTACCAGCCTCTAACAGGAGTGCCGCCGCGCGCCTTGACCTCGATCAATCCGCTCCGGCGCGCGCTCGTGCCGCGGCCATTTCGTTTGCAAACCGCGGCATAAGAAAATAGCGTACCGCCAGGAAAAAATATCGGTCCGCGCGTGGCTCGACCATGCTGTTCGACGCCGACCGGACTCGCACGACGGGAGAGAGAAATGGAGTTGTGTGATCTCGGCGAGCGTCCGCCGCTCGGAGAAATACCGCAGAAGATGCATGCCTTCGTCGTCCGGCAGGAGCGCTTCGGCGAGCCTAAGGACGCCTGGCGACGCGAGGTCATCGAGACGCCGGCGCTCGGGCCCTTGGACGTGCTGATCTACGTCATGGCCACGGGCATCAACTACAACAATGTCTGGGCCGCGCTCGGCAAACCGGTGGACGTGATCGCCGACCGCCAGCGCAAAGGCGAGCCGGAGGATTTCCACGCCGGCGGCAGCGATTGTTCGGGCATCGTCTGGGCGGTCGGCGGGCAAGTGACCAACGTCAAGCCCGGCGACGAGGTGGTGGTGCATAGCGGCTGGTGGGAGCCCGACGACCCCTGGGTGCTCTCGGGCCGCGATCCCATGCTGGCCGAGAGCACGCGCATCTGGGGCTATCAGACCAATTACGGCAGCTATTGCCAGTTCGCCCGCGCGCAATCGCACCAGTGCCAGCCGAAACCGAAGCGCCTCACCTGGGAGGCCGCGGGGTGTTATCTGCTTTGCGCCTCGACCGCCTATCGCATGCTCATGGGTTGGCCGCCCAACATCGTCGAGGAAGGCGATCATGTGCTGGTGTGGGGCGCCGCCGGCGGCCTCGGCAGCATGGCGCTGCAGATCGTCGGCGCCCACGGCGGCAAGGCCATCGCCGTGGTCTCCAACGCGGACAAGCGCCAGTTCTGCCTCGACCATGGCGCCGTCGGCGTCATCGACCGCACGGATTTCACCCATTGGGGGCCGATGCCCGCCACCGACAGCGCCGAGTGGGGCCAATGGTTCAAGGGCGCGCGCGCCTTCGGCAAGGCCTTCTGGGAGGCCGCCGGCGGCAAGGTGAGCCCGCGCATCGTCTTCGAGCATCCCGGCGAGGCGACGCTGCCGACCTCGGGCTTTCTCTGCGCCACCGGCGGCATGATCGTGATCTGCGCCGGCACCAGCGGCTACACCGTGACCATGGA
>JAUVWK010000018.1 GCA_030604165.1 Alphaproteobacteria bacterium
ACGCGCCAGCCGGCGACCGGATCGCGCATGTGATGCAGCACGCCTGAGCACTCGATGACATCGAAGCGCCGCTCCAGATGGGCCGCATCCAGAATATCGCCCTGTAGCCACGCGACGCCCTCCACCCCCAACGCGCGGGCCTTGCGGATGCCGTAGGCAAGGCTGCGTGCGCTCAGGTCAAAGGCAACGATCTTGGCGCCCGCGAAGCGCCGGGCGCAGAGGACGACCTGCGCGCCGGTGCCGCAACCGGCGATCAGAAATTCGGGCGCCGCCGAAAAAATCCTCTCGTCGGGCGCCAGATACGGAAAGATCTTCCCCAAGACCACGGCGGTCGGCTGGGGCGTCTCTTCGGCCAGGCTGAGCCATCGGGGATAGGGGTTCTCCTCGTATTGCGCGCGCACTTGCCGCGACACCGCGTCGCTGACCGGCGCCAGCGAGGGCAGCGACTCCATGATTTCGAATTCGGCGCGCGGCTCGACGATTTGCCGCATCACCAAGTGGCCGAAAGGCGCATCGGCGTCGGCGCACCGGGCGGCGATAAGCGGCGCGTCACGGTCGAGGCTGAAGAGCGGCGCATGACAGGCGAATACCGCGGCGGCGAATTTCGGGACCGGCCTGCCGGAGACCAGCCGGCGTTCGAGCTCGAGCCGCAGGCGCTCGACGGCGGCGGGCTCTTCGTCCTCCTGTAGGTAGACATACTCATTGAGAAAACATTGCTGCGCCAAAGCGCAGACGAACGCCAGCGCTTGGTCGCCGATCTCGTCGGCCGGCGGGTCTTCCAACGCGTGCCGAAGCAGCTCGCGCCGCACGGCGGTCAACAAGATCTCCAGATCGGGATCGGGTATTTCGGTACGCTCCATGAGCCGCACCAGCAGGCTGCCGCCCAAGGCCTGGAACACGCGCCCATCCGCCACCTCTGCGGCGGAAAGCTTCAGCGCCCCCCGCTTGGCGGCCGCGATGCGCGCCTCGACCTCCGGCGCCAACCGCAAGAAGCGGGCAACCGCGTCAGAGTAGCTCCGGTGCGACAGGCCATCGATCGCGAGGCACTGTTCCAGATCGCGCCGCACGCGGTCGTCGAAGCGCTTGAACGAGGCGGCGCGAAAACTGTCGGCGAAGCATTGCCAATAGAACAGGTTCTCCGGCGCCAGCTCGGTGGCGCGGCGAAAGCAGCGAAAGGCCTTGTCCATGTCTCTCGCGCGCTGCTGCAATAGCCCCAAATTCACGTGCAGCTCGGCATTGTCCGGCGCCTGCGAAAGGCCGCGCTCGAACACCGCGATGGCCTCGCCGAGGCGACCCAGCTTGCGCAGACCGAGCCCGAGGTTCTTGTAGCCGTCCGGATCATTCGCATCGAGTGCAAGCGCCCGCTCGAACGCCTCGCTGGACTCCGCGTGTCGGCCCTGATCGCTCAGAATCAACCCGAGATTCTTGTGTGCGGCGGCATAGCTCGGCGCGATTTCGATCGCTCTGCGCAGCGCGGCGACCGCCTCGTCGGCCTTGCCCTTCTCGTTCAGCGTGATGGCGAGGCCGTTGTGGGCCGGCGCGTAACCGGGATCGAGCGCGAGCGCCCGGCGCATCGCTGTCAGCGCCTCATCCAGCCTGCCCTGAGCCTTGAACACAAGACCTAGATGACTGTGCGTCGCCGCCGCATCCGGCTTGGCCTCCAGCGCGCGTCGGAAGGCGGCTTCGGCCTCGGCGAGCCCCTCGGCGTCGTCCAGCAGCAAGATGCCGAGATTATCGTGCGCCTGGTGATTGCCCGGATCGATCGCGACGGCGCGCCGAAACGCCGCCAGGGCCCGCGCCTTGTCTCCCGCCGCCAAATGAGCGAGGCCGAGATTATGGTACGCCTCGGCATTGTCCGATTTCAGGCCGAGCGAGCGCTGTATCAGCCGGATCGCCGCCTTCGGGTCGTTGCGTTGCAGCTCGGCCACGCCGCGCACGTGAAGAACCTGCGGATGGTCGGGTTGCACCGCCAGGATGCGCTCATAGCGCTCGATCGCGTCGGCAACATGGCCCGCCTGATGAAGCTGGATGGCCTCTTGAAGCAGGGCCCGCAAGGCGGGGTCCGGGGGCCCTTGCGGGGCGGCTTGGGCGTGCCGTCGCCCTCGTTGTCGCGGCTTTTTCGCCTTGGCTTGGGGGCGGTCCGGGCTTGGGGGGCGGGGGTGCGGGACGGCCCGTGATTGCCGGAGCGGTGGCGCCGAGGTGCCGGTTCACCTTAGCGTCCGCGCCTGCGTCGGGGAAGTGCGCGACCCGGCGGGCTCGGTCCACTGGCCTTGGCGAGCCATGTCGTATATATCCGTGACAAGCGACATCGCCCCGGTCAGCGCCACAATTGGGGATGTCGTGGAGGGTTCAGACATGGAGCGCAAACTGGCCGCCATCTTGGCGGCGGACGTGGTCGGCTACAGCCGACTCATGGGCGTGGACGAAGAGGCCACGCTCGGCACGCTCAAGGCCTATCGCGAGATCGTCGATGGGCTGATCGTCAGCCATGCCGGCCGCGTCTTCGGCAGCGCCGGCGACAGCGTCATCGCCGAGTTCGCGAGCCCGGTGGAAGCCGTGCGCTGCGCCGTCGACATTCAGCAAGACCTCGAACAGCGCAACGCCGCGCTATCCGCGGAGCGCCGCATGCAATTTCGCATCGGCGTCAATTTGGGCGACGTCATGGTCGAGGGCAGCAACCTGTTGGGCGATGGCGTCAATATCGCGGCGCGCATCGAAGGCTTGGCGGATCCAGGCGGCATCTGCCTGTCGGACGATATCTACCGCCAGGTTCGAAGCAAGCTCCACCTCGGCTTCGAGGATCTCGGCGAGCATCGGCTCAAAAACATCGCCGAGCCGGTCCGCGTCTTCCGGGTTCCCGTCGAGGCGGGCGAGGCGGCGCCAACCGAGGCCGCGCCTGTGCCCCGGCCCGCCGACGAGCTCGGCGACAAGCCCTCGATCGCTGTCTTGCCGTTCGACAATATGAGCGGCGATCCCGAGCAAGAGTATTTCGCCGACGGAATCACCGAAGACATCATCACCGAGGTGTCCCGCTTTCGCGACCTCTTCGTGATCGCCCGCAACACGACCTTCACCTACAAGGGCAAGGCGGTGGACGTGAAGCGGGTGGGCCGGGAGCTCGGCGTGCGCTACGTCGTCGAGGGGAGCGTCCGCAAGGCCGGCAATCGGGTCCGCATTACCGTGCAGTTGATCAACGCCGAGGACGGACACCATTTGTGGGCCGAGCGGTACGACCGCGATCTCGAGGATGTCTTCGCGGTGCAGGACGAAATCTCACAAGCCATTGTCGCGGTCTTGCCGCTGCGGCTGGAGGCGGCGCATCTGGAACGGGCCAAGCGCAAGCTGACCGACAATATGGTGGCCTACGATTATTTGCTCCGCGCCAAGGATTTTCACCACCGCTTCACCGCGCAAGACAATATCGAAGGCCAGCGCATGGTGGACAAGGCCATCGAGCTCGATCCCGGCTATGCGCAGGCGTGGGCTTGGCGTGCCTGCATACTTGGGCAGGCCTTCGTGCGCGGCTACAGCGACGACATGGCCAAGGTGATGAAGGAGCTGATCGCGGCGGCCGAAGAGGTCCGCCGCCTCGACGACGACGACAGCGAGTGCCACCGCATCCTGACCGAGCTCTACCTCTATTTTCGCAAGGATTTCGACAAGGCCGAATCCCACCAGAACCGGGCGATCACGCTCAATCCCAACGATCCGCGCATCGTCTCACAACGCGGTGAGGTGTTGACCTGGCTGGGCCGGGCCGATGAGGCCGTGGAATGGATCGAGAAAGCCATGCGCCTCGATCCGAGCAACGCCGACAAGCGTTCCAAACATCTGGGACACGCGCTGTTCGTGATCCACCGCTACGACGAAGCGATCAAGGCCTACAAGCGGGTTCCAGAGATCCAGGCCGACCAGCATACCTTCATGGCCGCCTGCTACGCCCAGCTGGGGCGCCAGGAAGAGGCCCAAGCCCACACCGCCAAACTCTTGGAAATGAAGCCGGATTTTAGCGTGCGCGAACAGCTGAAGCTGGCGCCCTACAAGAATCCGCCAGACCTCGAACATTTGCGCGAGGCGGCACTGAAGGCCGGCCTGCCCGACTAATATCAAGGCGCGGGCCGGCGCATGGAGCGATTCACGATCCTGCGGCATCGCTTCAGGCCGCGACCGCGGCCCGCCGGTTACCCGGCGCGCCTGCGCAGGTGCGGACCAATAGGTCCGCTGCCGTGAGCAGAAAAAACTGGAGCGGTTCCAACGAAAGTGGGAACCGCGCTAGCGCAGGTGCTTCCTGAGATACTGCCGGATGTTCTGCTCCAGCGTGGCGTTGATGTCGTTGATCAACGCCTCGGTGATCTCCTGGTAGATCAGATCGCGCTCGTTGAGCGTTAGGTCCTCGGGAATGGTGCGCGAGCGTTGGGACTCCGCGCTGGCATAGCTGCCGCTCGCCACGCCATGCGCATCCATGATGTCGCTCAACACGCTGAGGGTCGCGTCCAGGCGTTCGCCCTGTTCCGTCGTAATCAAGCCCTCGATATCCGTGTTCGCCGCCAAGGGGATTCGCAGCACGCTTGCATCGCGGATCGTCACCCGCACGGCGCCACTGCCGCCCTCGGCGCGAAGCCGATCATGGACCCACCGCTTAAAGGCCAACGCGGGCGGCGTGGGAAAGGTGTATTCGATGTTGGGCTCTCTCAGAGGCGACTGAAACGCCTCGACCAGCTCGACCCGCGCCACGTTAAACTCGATACGCGGCAGCCGCTCGAACGACAGCTCCTTGAAGACCGGCCGGCTCACGGTCGTCGTACAGGCGGCCATAGCCAGGACGAGGATTAGCGCGCCGACGAGGGCGGCGGCGCGCACGGGAAGCACTGTTTCGGGTTGCTGTCTTGTCACGTCGCTATTGATGCCCGGTTCTGCGCCCGCTTTCAAGCGGCGTAAACGGCGTCGAGCTGTTGGGTGTCGAATGATTCGGAGCGATTGCAAAACTGGCAGGTGACGACCACCTGCCCAGCCACCTTCAAATGCTCGATCTCGTGGCGCGGCAGCCAGCGTAGCGTGGCCGTCGCGCGCTGCCGTGAACAGCGGCAGCCGAAGGCCAGCGGCCGCGGCCGGTAGACCCAAACGGGCTCCTCCGGAAACAGCCGGCGAAGCAGCGCCTCCGATGGCAGCGCCGAGTCGAGCAGCTCGGCGGATCTTACGCTGCTCATCAATATCACCGCGCGGCGCCATTCTTCTTCGGCTTCTTCGGCTTCTTCGGCTTCTTCGACTTCTTCGGACTCCTCGGGCAGGTCCGCCCGATCTCCAGCCGTCCCTCGGGTTTGCGCGGCCAGCGGTCGCGCCTTGCCGAGCGCGCGTCCCGCCTCGTCGCCGCCATCACCGCCATCGCCTGGAGCGCGTTGCAGCATGATCGCTCCGGCCCGCCAGCCGGCGGCGGCCCCCTGTCGCAGCCCGTTTCCCACCACCGGAGCGGCCGCCAGCTTGATGCCGGTTTCGATTTGCTCCGATTGTCGGAAATAGTTGTGCGCGCATTCGCTGAGCGTTGCGCCCACCAGCTCGACGATGCCTTGATAGCGCTCTGTCTTGGGGCCCTGATCCACCGTGAAGGCCAAATAGCCCGCACCGAGCAGGCGCGGCACCGAACCCTCGCCGGTCGCGGCGGCAGCCAGCGCGGCTCGATCGAAGTCGGCGTAACCGCGCACGGCGCCCGCGCTGGTAATGTCGGCGACCATCATGCGGACCGGACCGTCGCTCTTGGTCTGGATCGAAAAAACGCCCTCGAACTTGAGCGAGCTGGCAAGCACGGCGCCCAGCGCCATCATTTCGCCGAGCAGCGCGCTAACGGTCCGCGGATAGGCGTGTTGGCCCAGCACGATGTCGACCGCGGCGCCGAGCCGGACATGGCGACCCCGCACGCCATGCCGGCCGAGCCGGAACGGCCGCACCACATCGTCGCTTGCGCGGCGCTCGCTCATCACACCGAAGGCGGCGCCATGCACCAGAGCAGGATGGCTTGCTGTGCGTGCACCCTATTCTCGGCCTCGTCCCAGACCACCGATTGGCGGCCATCGATCACCGCGTCGACAACCTCCTGGCCGCGCTTGGCCGGCAGGCAATGCATGAACAGCGCGTCCGCGCCGGCCAGCGCCATGATCCTCTCGTCCACCTGATAGGGTCGCAGCAGATCGACGACCTTGGTATGCGGATCGTCGCTCAGCGATATCCAGCTGTCCGTCACCACGCAATCGGCGCCCTGGACCGCGCTTTCCACGTCTTCCGTCACGCTCACCCGGGCGCCGTTGGCCTCGGCCCAGGCCGCAATCTCGGGGTCCGGCCGCAGCGCCGCCGGGCACGCCATGCGTAAGGAGAAACCGAAGCGCGCGGCAGCCTGCAACCAGGTCGCCGCCACGTTATTGCCGTCGCCCACCCACGCCACCTCGCGCCCCGCGATGGCGCCGCGATGTTCCTCGAAGGTCATGATATCGGCCATCAGCTGGCACGGATGGGTTCGGTCGGTCAGCCCATTGATCACCGGCACACTGGCATGCTCGGCGAGCTGCAAGAGCTTGTCGTGGCTGTCGGTGCGGATCATGATCGCGTCGACGTAGCGCGATAGCACGCGCGCCGTATCTTCGATGGTCTCGCCGCGGCCGAGTTGCATTTCCTCCGGCGCGAGCACGATGGTCTCGCCGCCAAGCCGATGCATGGCGACAGCGAAAGAAACCCGGGTACGGGTCGATTCCTTCTCGAAGATCATCGCCAGTTCGCGTCCGGCGAGCGGCCCCGGGCCATCAGGGCGCTTGCGGTCGCGCTTGAGCGCCACGGCCTGATCGAGCAAAGACCGTAGGGTCTGTGCGTCGAGCTCATCGAGCCCGAGAAAATGGCGGGGTCCGGCCACTACCCGATCGAGGCGCAGGCCGCTTCCAGCGCCGCGCACGCCTCGTCCACATGGCGTTCGTCGATAATCAAGGGCGGCAACAGACGCAAGCTGTTGCCCTCGGCGACAACCGTGAGCAGGCCCTGATTCCGCAACGCCGTCATGAGCTCGAGATTGGGCGCGACGCATTGCAGCCCCAGCATGAGACCGACGCCCCGGACGCTGTCGAACACGTTCCCATTGCCTGCCAACGCCGCGACGCGCTCGCGCAGCAGCGCGCCGATTTGCTGCACGTGATCCAGGAAGCCGTCGGCCAGAACGACATCGAGCACGGCGTTGCCGACCGCCGTCGCCAACGGATTGCCGCCGAATGTGCTGCCATGGCTACCCGGTGTCAGCGCCTCGGCGACGGCTTGGCGGGCCAAACACGCGCCGATGGGGAAGCCATTGCCGAGCGCCTTGGCGATGGCCATCGCGTCGGGCGCGGCGCCGGCCCACTCGTGGGCGAACAGCTTGCCGGTCCGCCCCATGCCGCACTGCACTTCGTCGTAGATCAGCAAAACCCCGGCGCGGTCGGCGAGCGCGCGCAAGCCCTTGAGAAAGGCGGCGTCCGCGGCGTGAATGCCGCCCTCGCCCTGGACCGGCTCGACCAGAATCGCGGCGGTCCGATCCGTGACCGCGGCCTCGGCCGCCGCCAAATCGCCGAACGGCACGTGGTCGAAGCCGTCCATCACCGGCGCGAAGCCCTTGAGGTGCTTTTCCTGGCCGCCAGCGGCGATCGAGGCCAGCGTGCGGCCGTGAAAGGCGTTATCGAAGGTGATCACGCGGTAGCGCTCGGCGTGGCCGGACTTGTCGTGATAAATGCGGGCGAGCTTGAGGCAGGCCTCGACCGCCTCGCCGCCGGAATTGCAGAAAAACACGGCGTCGGCAAAGCTGTGCGCCACCAAGCGCTCGGCCAAACGGGCCTGCGGCTCGATCTCATAGATATTGGAGACATGCCACAGCTTGGCCGCCTGCGCGTTCAGCGCGGCCACGACGTCGGGGTGGGCATGGCCTAAGCCGGTGACGCCGATGCCGCAGCCGAAGTCGAGGTAGCGCCGGCCATCGGCGTCGAACAGATAAGGCCCCTCGCCGCGTTCGAAGGAAAGCGCGACACGAGCGTAATTGGACATCACGGCAGACGACACGGGCACCTCCTGTGCAGCCAATAACGGTGCGCTGCGAGCGGAACAACGCGCAGTATATCGGACCCGCGGCGGCGCGTGTCAACGCGCCCGCCCTTGCCGCTCAAGGCTTTAAGCGGTAGCCGGAGGCGAAGATGCGATGACAGACGAACCAGAGCACGGCGTTGCAGCCGACCATGACGGCAAGGCCAATCCCGAGCGAGCCGTCGGCGTGGCCGATGAAGCCATAGCGGAAGCCATCGATCATATAGAAGAACGGGTTGAACTGGCTCGCGACGAACAGCGCCTCCGGCAGACGATGGATCGAGTAAAAAGTGCCCGAGAGAAAGGCCAGCGGCGTGATGACGAAGTTGGAAACCGCCGCCATTTGATCGAACTTCTCGGCCCAAATCGCGGTGATGACGCCGATTAGCGAAAGCAGGAGCGATGCCGCCACGGCATGGAACAGCACGAAGCCGACATGGTGCACCTCGAGATGAACGAACGGCAGCATGGCGACGGCCAGCACGAGGCCAACCAGCAGGCCGCGCGTAACGCCCCCCATGGCGATGCCGACCAAAAGCTCCGACGGACTCAGCGGCGGCATCAAGATGTCCACCACATTACCCTGGACCTTCGAGATCATGAGCGAGGACGAGGTATTGGCGAAGGCGTTCTGCACCATCGACATCATGATTAGCCCGGGCGCCAGAAACTGCAGGAACGACACGCCGCCGAGCTCGTTGACCGCGCGGCCGAGGGCCAAGGCAAAAATCGCCAGAAACAGCAGGCTCGCGATAGTGGGCGCGACGACGGTCTGGAACCCGACCTTGAGGAAGCGGCGGACCTCCTTGCCGTAAAGCGTGGCGAGACCGACCCAGTTGACCGCGCCCATGGGCCGAATCGATGGCGCCGGCGGGCCGTCGCCGCCGCCCGCGGAGAGGGCCTCGGGGCGATCAGAGTCCGCCGTCGTCATCGCCATCGCTTCCGACCGCCTTCGACTTGCCCGCGCCCGGCCGCGGGCCCGGCCGGCTGGCGCCCGGCTCGCGTGCGGAGCGCGTCGCGGCGCGGTCGTCTTCGCCGACCAGATCGACATGCATTGGCGGCGCCTTGCCGGTCTTGTCCTCGCCGAAATAGATCGTGGTGTGGGGGAACGGAATCTCGATGCCGTGCGCATCGAACGCGAACTTCATGCGGCGGTTGAATTCGCGCCCCACCGACCATTGCTTGATCGGCATGGTCTTGATCCGCGCCCGAATGACCACCGCGGACTCGTCGAAGCGGTCGAGCCCCAGGATCTCGATCGGCTCCAGGATGAATTGGCCGAACTCGGGATCGCCTTGCAGGTCGGCGCCGACCTCGCGCAGCAGGTCGACGACCTCGTCCACGTTTTCACGGTAGGCCACGCCAGCCTCGATCAGATAATAGGAGAACTCCTTGGTCATGTTGGTCACGGAATCGACGGCGCTGAACGGGATGGTGTGCACGTTGCCGGTCAAGTCGCGCAGCCGGATCGTGCGAATCGTAATCGCCTCGACCAGGCCCGACTTGCCGGCCACCGAAACCACGTCGCCCACCGCCACGGCGTCTTCCAACAGGATGAAAACGCCGGTGATGACGTCCTTGACCAGCGTTTGCGCACCGAAGCCGATCGCCAAGCCGACCACGCCGACACCGGCGAGGATGGGCGCGATGTTGATGCCGAGCTCAGCCAGGATCATCATGATCGCGACGACGCCAATGACGATACGCAGCACGTTGCGGGCCAGCGGCAGCAAGGTGCACACGCGCTGGCTGCGTTCGACGAGCGCGCCCTCGCTGTCGGTGGCTTGCAGATAACGGTCGATCAGGGCGCTCACGATCTCCCAGACGATGAAGGCGATCACGGCGATCACGAGCAGGGCCGCGACGCGGCCGATCACGGCCCGCCCGGTTTCGGTGGCGAGCCAGGTGAGAGCGTCCGCTTCCCACGCCTCCAATACCAGCGCGACGGCCAACAACGTCAGCAGCACCCGAATAATTTGCCGCAGCACGGGCAGATAGCGGTTGACCCGCTCTTGCATGCCGGGGTACCGGGCGCTCACCTCCGGGCGCAACCGGAAGCCCCGCTCCATGGCGCGGCGGATGCCCATCATGGCAAAGCCCGCCGCCCATATGATGGCGATGCTCGCGGCCGAGCTTTTGACGAAATAGAGGAAGCCCGACAGGCCCACCGCCGCCGACAGCATGCCGCCGGCGACGACATAGACGATGGCCAGGATGTGCCAAATGTCGGCCAGCCGATAGCTGACCACATAAACGCCGCGCCGTTGGTGCTTGTCCGCGGCGGCTCGGATCCAGGTCCCGAACGGCAGGCGATTTTGCAGAATAAGCGCGATCAGCAGGCCGACGACGATGATGCCGAGCACCCTGATCAGGGCGTCGTAGCCGAAATCGGGGAGCCCCAACAGCAGTGCCGCCTGGCACGCGAAATAGCCATACACGGTGATGTTGACCAACCGGCGCCACCAAATGCTGCAGTAAACCGCGGTGCGGTCGGTGATGCCGCTCAGCCTGAGATTGGGGGTCCAGGGCGCGAGCCCTTGATTGGCGGCGGCCTTGACCAGGCTGGCGATGACGTGGGCGTTGATCGCCGAGAGCGCCACTAGGCGCGTCACTTCCTGCGGGTTTAGCAGGGTGAGCAGGCCGTAACCCGCCGCCGCGAAGGCCAGCGCCGGCAAGACCCGCAAGACGTTGTAGGAGAGCAAAAGCGGTGGCCGCAGCCAGGGCTTCGGTTTGGCGCGCTGCTCGAGCAAATGGCGCGGGCGGCGCAACAGGAACATGACCAGATAGGCCGCGGCGACGCCGCCGCCCACCACCGCGGCAAGCTTCCAAATGACATCGATCCAAGTGGCGCGCCGCTCGGTGTCGCCCCACTCCGAGGCAAACCAGTTGGCGGCGTCGGGAAAGCCGCTGAAACCCTTGGCGATCGAGACGATCTCGACGCCGACCCGCCCCAGACCGTCGGACAAGGCCCGGATCGCCGAGGCGCCCTCTTCGCCCGTCTTCTCGTCCGCCACCGCTTCTTGCGCGGCGACCAGGGCCTTGAGCTGCGCGACGAAGCGCTCGCGCTCGGCCGGGGTCTCCAATGTCGCGACCAGATCGGAGAGTTGTTCGGCGGTCACGGCGGAGCCCTGCCCGGCGGCGTCCTCGGGCTCGGTTTGCGCCTGCGCGACCGCGGCGAACAGCGCTAAGCCGGCGGCCAAAGCCAAGCAGAGCGAAAAGCGAGAAACAATGCGGGCCGCGCGGCCCATGGGGTAGCGGGACATGGGTTTACCGAAATGGGGCCGGAGCAATTGTCCAAACCCGGGTTAATATCAAGGAGCGCAAGGCGCAAGAAACCCCGCCCGCGCGAAATTTTCAACTCTTTCGTAGGCTTGCACCCGGCGGCGGCGCACCGGGTGGCGCGCCCTGGACACGCTCTTGAGCGCGTGCCACTGTCCGTGCCGAGCGCGGAAACGGGGGTCGGAAGGTCCGCTCATGAGCGTCACGATCTACCATAATCCGCGTTGTTCCAAATCGCGGCAGACGCTGCAACTGCTGCGCGGCGCCGGCGTCGAGCCCGAGATTATCGACTATCTCGACAACCCGCCGACCGCGCGCGAGCTGGACCGCATCCTCGGCCTGCTCGGCATCAAACCGCGCCAGCTCATGCGCCGCAAGGAGAGCGCCTACAAGGACGCCGGCCTGGACGACGAGAGCCTGAGCCGCGGCGCCCTGATCGACGCGATGGTCGCCAACCCCATTCTGATCGAGCGGCCCATCGTGGTGAAGGGCGATACGGCAGTGCTCGGTCGTCCACCGGACAACGTCCTGGCGCTTGTTTGAGTGCCGGGCGCGGGTTCCGGCGCCGCCGCGCCGATCGTCTTTCACCCCGACTACACGGTGCCCTTGCCGCCCGGCCACCGCTTTCCGATGGGCAAGTTCGGCCGCATCAAGGAGGTTTTGGTGGCCGATGGCGTGGTCTCGGCCGAAGCCCTGCACCGGCCCGAACCGGTGTCGCGCGCGGCGCTCGAGCTGGCCCACGAGCCGGCTTATGTCGCGGCGGTGTTCGGGCTCGCGCTCGACGCCGACGCCGAGCGCCGGCTTGGCTTTGCGCTCTCCGACGCCTTGCTCCGGCGCAGCCGGGCCGCGGTGGGCGGCACCGTCCTCGCCGCCCGCCTGGCGCTCGAGCACGGCCTCGCGTGCAACACCGCGGGCGGTAGCCACCACGCGTTCGCGGGTTACGGCGCCGGCTTCTGCCTGTTCAACGATATCGCCGTGGCGACGCGCCTGCTGCAAGAGGAGCGCCAGGTGGAACGTGTCGTGGTGATCGATCTCGACGTGCATCAGGGCGACGGCACCGCCGATTTTTTCAAGGACGATGCGCGCGTCTTCACCTTTTCCGTCCATTGCGAAGCCAACTATCCGTTGCGCAAGCAAAAGAGCGATTTGGACGTCGCCGTGCCGGCGGGCACCGGCGATGGCGTCTATCTCTCGGTCGTCCGCACTCACCTGGCGCCGATTCTGGAGAAGTGCCGGCCCGACCTCGCCTTCTATATCGCCGGCGTCGACCCGCACGGCGACGACCTGCTCGGCAAGTTGGCGCTGACGGACGAGGGTTTGCGGGCGCGCGACCGCCACGTCATCGAAGCCTGCCTCGACGCCGGCGTGCCCTTGGCGTGCGTCGTCGGCGGCGGCTACGGCAACGACCTCGAGCTGCTGGCGCGCCGCCATTCTTCGGTGCACCGCACGGCTTGCGAGATTTTCGCCGCGCGGTGACAGGCCGCGCGTCCGCGGCCTATCATCGCCCGCAGGCGGGCGGATGCGCGACGACCATGGGGAGACGATCATGAAAGCGGCGGTCATTCACGACTATGGCGAAGGCTGCGATACCCTGCGTTACGAAGACGTGCAAACGCCGAGCCCCGGCTCCGGCGAGCTTTTGATCAAGACCCACGCCATGGCGGTGAACCACTGCGACACGGACCTGCGCAAGGGCCTCTTCGGCATCGCCCAGGAGATGCCGCATGTCATGGGTGTGGACGCCGCCGGCGAGATCATCGCGGTCGGCGACGGCGTCAGCCGGTTCAAGGTGGGCGACCGCGTCGCGCCCCACTTCATGCTGACCTGCGGCATCTGCCAAAACTGCAGCGACGGCAAGGAGAACATCTGCCAGAACGCCGAGATCCTCGGCGTCACCGTATGGGGCGGCTACGCCGAGTATGTCAAGGTGGGCCAGAATCACGTCGTGCGCCTGCCCGACGCACTCAGCTACGAGGACGCGGCGGCCGGGCAGATCCCGTTCGCCACCGCCTGGGAGGCGCTGGTCGAGGTCGGCCGCATTCGTGCCGGCGAACACGTCATCGTCACGGCGGCCGGCGGCGGCGTCGGCTCCCCCGGGGTGCAGATCGCCCAGCTCGCGGGCGCCCGCCTGATCGCCGCGGCCGGCGCCGACGATAAGCTGGAAAAGGCCACGGCGCTGGGCGCGGACGCGACCATCAATTACGAAAAGGAACACATCGGCGAGGCGGCGCGCGCGCTTACCGACGGCAGGGGCGTGGACGCCGTGCTGGAGATGATCGGCGGCCGCATCCTGCGCCAAAGCATCGATGCGCTCGCCGACGGCGGCCGCCTGATGACCATCGGCGCCCACGGCGGCGAGCAGGTGGACGTGGACTTTATCGAGTTCTTCCGCAAGCACATCACGGTGCACGGCTGCGGCCGCTCGACCAAGGCCCAGGTGCGGCGCGTCTTGGCGCTGATGGCCGCCGGTAAGCTGCGGCCCGTGATCCACAAAAGGTTCGGGCTCTCGGAGGCGGCCGAGGCGCACGCCCTGATGGAAAGCCGCAAGTTCTTCGGCCGCATGGTCATGACGCCCTGAGGCGCGGTCGAAACGGGCCAGAGCCAAAAGGATCGATTGATGGGCAAAACGCTGGCGCAGAAAAAGCGGCAATGGCTGAAAGAGAGAGACTATCGTGCCGAGTACGAGAGCCAAGAGCCGGCGTTTCAGGTCGCCCGGGCGCTGATTGCCGCCCGTGCCCGCGCCGGACTCAACCAAGAAGCTCTGGCCAAGAAAATGGGGACGACGCAAAGTGCCGTTGCCCGGATCGAGAGCGGCCGCAACCTGCCGAGCATGAAAACCATCCAGCGCTATGCTGAGGCGACGGGCTCGCGCCTCTCTCTTGAGCTTCTGCCCGCATGAGACTCAGACCAAGAGTTCGGCTCGCTCAAGGCAGGTGGCCGGCGGGCAAGCGGCCCTTCCACAGCTCCTCGCCACTCTCCAGGTCGAAGGCGCGGACCAGGTCGAAGGCGCGGAGAGGTCGATCTTATGCCGCCGCGACACCGAGCAGGGTCCGCAACCGGGAATGGTCGTGACACATTTTATCCACCGAGTACCTGTCCAGCGCCGCGAGAAAACTCTCGCGCGCCTCCACGAGCGCGGTCTTGAACGCACAACTGCCGCTGATCGGGCAGCCGGGATTGTCGCAGTCCATCAGCTCGAAATTGGGCTCCATGTCCCACACCACATCGCGCAGGCTGATCTGATCCGACGCGCGCGCCAAGCGCATGCCGCCGCCTTTACCGCGCCGAGTTTGGATATAGCCGCGCTTGGCTAATCTGTGGACCACCTTGACCAGGTGATTGCGGGGGGTCGCAAAGGCCTCCGCGATTTCCTTAATTGTGACGTTCTTGTCGCGGTGCAGATCCAGATAAACAAGAACGCGAAGCGAATAATCCGTGTGTCTCGATATTTTCATCTAAGTCTGCTTATTTATTTTCTAGGAACTTGAATTTTGCTCCTGAAACGGCACTAAATTATTAATGACCTGCACATGTCTTATTGGATATTTCTTGGTTATCGTCAATTAGTATTAATCGCCGCTAACCTAATACCGTGCGGCGCGTGAAATCGACGCCGCCTCCGGCCGCGGAGCCGCCGGGGCACGATCAAAATCGCGTGATCGTCGATGGCCGCTCGAGGCCGGGCAATTCACTCTGAAAGCGCAGAAATATCGCCCCTTGCGCGGCAACCCGCGCAGTCATATCGGCCCTTGCGCGGCAACCCGCGCAGACATATCGCCCCTTACGCGGCGATCCGCGCCGTCAAACGTAGGGTTCGCGCGCCATCTCAAACGCCTCGGCAAGCGGCATTAACGATCGGAAAAGCGGCCTCGAACGGCGCCGCCGGACGAATCGTCGGGCCGGGAATAGAGGTTGACGAGGCGTCCGCAATCATGCGACCAAAATTGGTCGAGGGCCGGGCCAGCGCGACGTCACGGGATCGAAACAATGAGAACAAGCCCGGCGCCGGAGATGGAACATGAACAACAAGCTTTATGTGGGGAACATTCCCTATTCGATGACGGCGGACGAACTGGGCAAGCTTTTCGAGCCCTTTGACGCCATTGAGTCGGCCGCCGTGGTCAGCGACCGCGACTCGGGGCGCTCCCGCGGCTTCGGCTTTGTCGAAATGGCGACCGGCGAGGAAGCGCAGGGCGCGATCGAAAAACTCAACGGCACTAGCATCGGCGGCCGCAACATCGTGGTCAATTTTGCGCGGGAGCGGCCGCAGGGCGGCGGTGGACCGCCCCGCGATTAAGAAACTGAAGCCGGCCGACGGCCGCGGCGAGCAGGGTCGAGGCCTTGCTCTCGAGCCAGACCGTCCTTGCAAGCCAAACCGAAATGGCGCGCCCGGAGAGATTCGAACTCCCGACCCCCAGATTCGTAGTCTGGTGCTCTATCCAGCTGAGCTACGGGCGCGCGGATTTCGGTTGTATCGGTCGGCGCAGGTCCGGCAAGTGCACCGGCAAGTGCAAACGACTGCGCACATCGGAATGACGCCAGAACCTACTCAAATCGGACCTGCATCGCAAGGCCCCCGACCGCCAGGCCGCGCGCCTGACGGGCCCGCGGCCGCGGATGCCGCCGCCGATCGCGCGGCGGTCCCGATCGGGCGCCGGCCGGAACGCGGATCGTGTATTCAAGGGCGGCTGGCCGGCGCGGAAATGGCTCTTGTGGGCATTTAACCCTTTCGGTACTATCCCGCGATGTCGGGGAGGCGGGCGTCACCTCGCGAACCGGCGTCGGGTTATGGGGCGGCAAGGCGCAAGCACTTGATTTATATTGCGCAAATCCGTATCCGCCGGACGGCAACGAATAACGAAGGGTGGCCCCGCGCCATGGCACCTATCAGGGCTCTTGCCGGAATTTCCGCGGTGGTAATTCTTTTGGCTGGGTGCTCCTTCGCGGAGGAGAGCCTGTGGCCGTCGCTAACCGGCGACAGTCCCGCCGGCACGAGCGAGCAAGTGATCATCCCCGCCTCCGAGGCGGAGCAGCAATCCGAGGCGATGTACGCCGAGGCGGCGCCCGAAGCGGCGCCCGTGCAAACCACGGCGCGCGTCTCCCACGACAGCGACCCCTACGCGGAGATCGGCGCACCCACAGGCACCTTCGTCAGCACCAAGGTAAACCAGCAGCGCCTGGAGCTGGTGAATCTCATGGCGTCGGTGCGCGAGCGGCGTATTCAGTTCGAGCAATTGCGCAACGCGGCCCGGCAAAACTCGCAAAGTTATTTCGCCACCGTAGCGGCAGTGACCGCGCGCTTGCGGATCGGCACGACACCGGGCAATCCGGTCTTGGTCAGCCAATGGAATGCGGCGCAAAGCGAACTCGACCGCATCCTCACCGATATCGCCTCCTTGAACACGATGGACAATCAAGTCGCCGCGGATTCCGCCATGTCCAGCTATCTGCTGGAATCGGTGCGCGCGATCTACGGGCTGCAGGGCGCCGTCGACGAGGACCATCGCCAGCTCGCCTTGATCGAAGACGAGGTGAACCGCGCGGTGGTGTTGATCGATCGTCTGCTCACCGGCGTGCAGGGAACCATCGGGCGCTACACCAACTACGTCAACGCCGAGCGCCACAATCTCGGGGCCTTGGCGCTGGCCATCAAGAACGGCGAGTATCTGGGGACCAGCCTATCGACCCGGGGCGTCGACGT
>JAUVWK010000397.1 GCA_030604165.1 Alphaproteobacteria bacterium
CCCAGCCGCTCCGCGACGCTTGTAACCCCACCGATTCGTCCTTGCGGCTCCAATGCACGCCGTCGCCCGATTCGGCATAGCCGATGCGGTAGCTGAAACTCGTGCCGCGGTAGCAATACCACATGCGGAACAGGCCATCCTCGTGGCGGACGCAGGGCCGGGCGATGGCCATCTCGTCCGGATGGATGTGGTCGATGGCGGGCGCCGGGCTGGGCCGCCAGATCCTGCCGTCGGCCGAGCGGGCATGGCGGATATTGTAGGCCGACCAGGCGGGCTTGCCGTCCGCGCCCGCGGTCCAGGCGGTGCCGGAGAGATACCAGAGGTGCCATTCGCCGCCGACCACGAGAACGCACGGGTTGCCGACGAAATAGGGATCGAGCGCCGAGCGATCGAGCACCGGGCCGGTACTGACGCGCTCGAACGCGACGCCTCCGGCCGGCGCCGTGGCGAGGCCGATGGCGTTGCGGAGCGGCACCGTATCGCCGATGTTCCAGCCTGTGTAATAGAGATGGCTGCGACCCTCGTGCACCATGAGCCATGAGAACATGGCTCCCTGCTCGTCGAACGCGCCGAGCCCGCCGGGCGCCAATGCCGGCGTCTCCGCAAGGCGTAGAACCTTTTCGGGCCGCGTGATGTCGAGCTCGAGCCAGCCGCAATAGCTGCGGTTCCCGGCGTCGCGCGGCGAGAACCAGATGCGGTACAAATCGCCATCGACCTGCTGCGCCTGGGGGCAGGAGGTGAGCGAGACCATCCAGTCGCGCTGGCCCTCGGCCCGGAAGATGTGCGTTATCTTGCGCCAGGTCATGCTCGGCCCCGCATACTCAGATTCCCCGCAGCTTGTCGCTGGTGACCTTCGCCGGCTCGCTCGCCTGGCCCTTGAAGACGGCCCGATCCGGCGTGTCCTTGAGGATCAGGCAGGCCGCGCCGATCACGTTCTCGCGGCCGATTCTGATATTGTCGCGGAGCGTCGCGTTAACGCCGATACAGCTGTATTCGCCGACCTCGACGGCGCCGGAGACGACCACGTGGGAGGCGATGTAGACGTGGTCGCGGATCACCGTGTGGTGGCCGATATGGTTGCCGCTCCAAAGAAACACGTCGCGGCCGATGGTGACATGCGGCTGGATGGTGTTGTCCTCGAGGATAAAGAAGTTCTCGCCGTGCACCAGGCCGGGCCAGACGGTCGCCTTCGTACTGACATAGCTCGGGCAGGCATAGCCCTTCGCCTTGACTTGGTCGAGCTTGGCCGCGCGCGGCTTGTTGAGCCCGGCATAGCTGATGGCGACGAACATCGCGTGCTCACCGGGCGGAAAATGCGCCTCGATCTCCTCGAACGGCAGCACGGGCCGGCCGAACAGCGTGTCGTCTTCCAGATAGGCGCGGTCGACCGTGAACGCCACGACGTCATAGGTCGAATCTTGGCTGAAATAGAAATGGGCAACCTCGGCGATTTGCCCCGCGCCAAAAACGACCAATTTCGCCATGTCACCCCCTCCGTTCACGCTCGTTAGACGGGATATCCGAGAGCGGCGAGATTAAAGCGCGCCATCTCGAACTAGAACGAGCGGAGCAGAGCGAACAGACCGACGCGCATTTCGGGTAATCGATATGCAGTTAACATAGGGGCGATATAAAACATTTTGCTCGACATGTCCCTGTCAACCCAAATCGATCCTTGTGCTCCACTGACTCACAAGAAGGAGAAACCCTATCCGAGCGCGCCGTAGGTCGTTTGAATCTCGGATTTGTCGAGACAATAGCGGAAGGCCTCGCGCTGCCACGGTTGCCATGAGGCATAGAGCTCGGCTGGCGTCTTCCGTGCGCCGAGCCGATGACTGTTCACCTCGCCGAGCGCGAACACTTCGTCGAGATAGGCTTGATCGACAGGGATTTTGTCGCCAGTCAAACTGCGCACGACGCTTTCGAAATACGACCGATCGGTTGTCGCCTTTTCCATGACGATGTGCTGAATCGTGGGCACCACCTTCATGTCGCGACACCGCTCGGCTCAGCGCAAACACCGTATTGCTCAACCATCCGCTCGGGCATCTGCCCCTCGGAGGCGAGCCAGGTGTGCCACATGTGCCGGCAGGCATCGACGAATTCACTGGTCACGCCTTCGAGATTGAAATATTGGGCGGATTTCAAGCGTTCCCGCATGCCGAGGCGGATCTCCCGCAGGCGCTTGATCTCGGCGGCATAGCGAACCGCCATTTCGACGTAGTTCGCGGGATCGTCCGCGATGAACTGCTCGAGGCTGGCGCTGGTCTCCATCGTCGCCGCGACCCGCCCGCGCCAATCGCAGCCCCGAACCGCCAGCACCGGAACGCCTTGCCAGAGGGCATGCAGCGTGGTCGAGCCGCCGCTATAGGGGAAGGTATCGAGGGCGAGATCGACCTCCCCGTAACATTGCCACATGTGCCAAACCGGCGACCGCTGCTCTAGGATCAAGCGGTCGCCGCCGATGCCATGTTTGGCAAAGAACGTCTGAATTCGGCGCTGCATACGCGGGCGGGCCAGGTGCTCGTTCTTGATGAACATGCGCGAGCCCTCGACCCGGTCCAGGATCTCCGCCCAGGCCTCCAAGGTGCGGTCGTTGAGCTTGAAAGAGGCGTTGAACGAACCGAAGGTGATGAAGCCGTTGCGATCATACGGTAATGAGCCCACCGCGACTTGCGCGTCGGGCATAAAGGTGCCGTTGCGTGAGCCCGGCATCATGAAGGCGCCATTGGCACCGCCAGGCAACCGGTAGAGACGCTCGGTGTAGAACGGGTCGTCGGCTTCGGGCACCGCGGGCGGATCCGTTATCAGGCAATCGACCGATTGCAGCCCGGTCGTCGCCGGCAAATTGAAGTAATTAACTTGAATGGGGGCGGGCTTGCGCAGGATTACCGGGTAGCGGTTGCTCACCCGAAGCCGGCCATTGAGATCGAAAAGCAGATCGATCTCATCGCGGCGGATGGCGTCGTACAATGCGTCGATCGATAGATCGGCGATATCGCGGCAACGCGTTGCGACATCGTGGCACTCGGGATTTGCCGGCCCGAAATTGTACAGGTAGGCCTCGACCCCGTGGGCCCGCAGCAGCGTGAACATCGGCAATACACTTAGCTTCCCAAACAGGGTGTCGCCGAGATAATCGCAGAGAAAGCCGAAGCGCAGGGCTTTGTCCGGGTCTCGCCGATTGCTGAACTCCTGTGGCTTCGTGATCCGCTCCGGATCCTCATACAACCGGGCCCAATGCACGCTTTCGTCATAGAACTCCTGCTTGGTGTCGCGCGGGCTGGCGAGCAGGCAGCGTAGGAGAAGGTTGTGCATGTCCGCATCGGGCTCTCGATCGAGCGCGTCGCGCGCCAGCGCCTCGGCCTCATCGATCCGGCCCTCATCGAAATAGGCGCAGCAGACGGTATGGCGAACGGCCTTCGGCGGCAGCCCTAGCTGCTCCGCA
>JAUVWK010000244.1 GCA_030604165.1 Alphaproteobacteria bacterium
TCCAAGCCTCCTATCAGTTGGAAACTTGAATCACATCATCACGAAAATAGGAATCCCCTAATTGAGTACAGACCCTAGCCCATGCTGCGGCGTTGTTTGGCCCTGGAACCGCGCCATGATGTCATGCCAAGGAGCGGTGATAACGGCTCAAGAGCGGATCGCGAAACAGTACTGGTTATAGCGCGCGAGCGAGGCGCAGAGCGAAACGGCGGCGCGCTCGCTGCGCAGCGGGCCGGCTTCGAGGCGAAAGAATACCGCTTTATCGGCGCCGAGCTCGACCGCGCGGACGCTGGCGTACAGGCCGCCGAGCAGGATCGGATAGCGCGCCTCTAGGGCGCGCCAGCCGGCCAAGGCAGCGGCCTCGCTGCGAAACGACGCGAGGCGGACCGCGAACCCGCCGGTGGCGCCGCGCGGCGCCGCGCCCGTCGCAGCTTCGGCCGGCTCGCGCGCGAGCGTCGCCAACTGCCGCGTGTCGGCCGGCTCAACGGGGCTCGAGGCGGCCGTCGCATCCGACAGGTCGCGCCAGGTCGCGTCCAGCGTGACCGCGCGCACGGGACGCGCCTTGGGCAGCGGAACAACCGGAACCGCCTCGGGCATTGCAACCGCCGGGTCCGGCGTCACGCCGAGCTTGGCGAGGTGGACCGCGGCGCGGCTGTAGCCCTGGGCGGCGGCGCGGCGCAGCCAGGCAATAGCTTGGTCCTGATCGGACGGCGCCCCCAAGCCGCCCAGATAGGCCATGGCGAGATTGAATTGCGCCTGCGGATCGTTCTGCCGGGCGGCGCGCCGATACCACAAAACGGCCTTGTCGATACTTTGCTCGATGCCACGGCCGTGCTCATAAAGGCTGCCGAGACTGAGCTGGGCCGCGGCATGGCCCTGTTCGGCGGCGCGGCGGTACCATGTCGCGGCCTGCAAGGCATTGGGCGGCGCGCCCCACCCCGCTTCGAGCATCATGCCGAGGCCATACTGCGCCTTTTCGTCGCCGCCTTCCGCGAGCGGTAGCCACGTCTGCATCGCCCTCTCGTGGTCGCCTTCGAGAAAGGCGCGCAAACCGGCGTCGAAGTCATCCGCGAACGCGAGCAAAGGCCCGCGCGGGCCGCTCGACACCACGCACGCGAAGAGCAGGATGAGAAAGCCGTACCGAATAGCAGCCATGAGATCACATGTAGCAGGCAATCCAACGGAGGCTAACGCAGGCGTGGGCCATGGCAAAGCGGCGTTCCGGGCGCCACACCGCAAGCCGCGGTTTGGCGCCGTTCCGGCGCGCGCGATAACGCCCGCCGGCGTCCCGGTTGAGGTCTCCGTGGGCCCGAATCGGGAAGTGCACCGAGCTTCGGCCGATCGGCGCTTGTCCTTTTGCCGTGGCTCTTTCTTAATGCAGGTCCGAATGGTCGCCGCCGGCAACGGCGGCGCGAGCAAGGGGGAAGACAGCAATGGCAAGCGCGATACCGAGCCCGGAATTTCTGGCGCCGCTGGCGCCGGAGGCGCTTCGCACCTCGTGCGACGCGAGCGAGTTTTCCTTTGCGACCACGGCGGAGTTGGCGGATCTGCTGGAGATCGTCGGGCAGGATCGGGCGGTCGACGCCATCCAGTTCGCCATGGGCATGCGGCGCGAGGGTTATAACGTCTTCGTGCTCGGCCCGCCCGGCACCGGCAAGCATATCGTCGTGCGCAAGCTGCTACGCGAAAGGTCGGCGGGCGAAGACGTGCCGTCGGACTGGTGCTACGTCTACAACTTCGACAAGCCACACCGGCCCCGCGCGCTCAAGCTTCCGACCGGCACCGGCGTGGCGCTGCGCGAGGCGGTGAACAAGCTGATCGACGACCTGCGCTCGGCGATCCCCGCGATCTTCGAAAGCGAAGACTACCGGCGCCTGCGTCAGGATATCGAAGACGAGCTGAAGCAATCCCAGGAACAAGTGCTATCCAAGATTCAAGCCGAGGCCAAGGAGCGCCAAATCGCCATCATGCAGACCGAAAGCGGCATTGCGTTCGCGCCGCTGCGCGAGGGGAAAATCATTCCGCCCGACGAGTTCAACGCCCTGCCGGAAGCCGATCGCGAGCTGTTTCAAGAGCAGAGTCGCGATCTGCATGAGCGCTTTCGGAAAGCCATGGAGGTGGTGCCCAAATGGGCCCGCCGGGCGCGCCAGCGGCTGCAAACGCTGGATCGGGAAATGACCCAAGTCGCGGTGCGCGCCATGCTCGAGGATTTGCATGAGCAATTCTCGGTGCTGCCGCAGGTGATCGACTATCTGAACGCCTTCGAAGCCGACGTCATTCGCCATGTCGCGCTGTTCCGCCGGCCGGACGCCGAGACCAGCGGCGAGCGGTCGACGGCGCTGTCCCAGGCACCGGGCGACTTGCCCGCGTTTCGCCGTTACCGCGTCAACATATTGGTGGACCGCGATCATCTCGACGGCGCGCCGGTCATCTACGCCGACCACCCGACCTACCAGGAGCTCTATGGCAGCATCGAGCACGTCGCCGAGATGGGCACACTGGTGACAGATTTCGGCATGATCAAAGCGGGCGCGCTGCACCGCGCCAACGGCGGCTACCTGGTGCTGGATGCCCGCAAGGTGCTGATGGAGCCGCACGCCTGGGAGGGCCTCAAGCGGGCCCTTCGCACGCAAGAGATCCGCATCGAATCGCCGGTCCATTCGGCCGGGGTCATGAGCACGCAAGCCCTCAGCCCGCAGCCGATTCCGCTGAGCGTGAAAGTGGTGCTGATCGGCGAGCCGCAGCTCTATTACACCCTCGACCAGCACGATCCGGATTTCGGCGAGCTGTTCAAGGTGACCGCCGATTTCGACGCGCGTATCGAGCGCTCCCGCGACAACAACATGAAATACGCCCGCCTGGTCGGCACGCTGGCCCGCCGCGAAGGGCTGTTGCCGCTCGCCAGCGGCGCGGTGGCGCGGCTCTGCGATCACAGCGCCCGCCTGGCGGGCGACGCCGAGAAACTCTCGACCCAGTTGCGCCGGATCAGCGACCTGGTGCGCGAGGCCGACTACATCGCCAGCCAAGACGGGCGCGGCACGATCGAGGCCGACGACGTGCAACGGGCTATCGACGGCGCGATCCACCGGCTCAGCCGCGTGCGCAACGAGCTGCAAGAGCAGATCCTGCACGGCACCGTGCTGGTCGATACCGCGGGCGAGGCGGTGGGGCAGATCAACGGCTTGTCCGTGCTGCAGCTGGGCCGCCTCGCGTTCGGCCGGCCGAGCCGCATTACGGCACGGCTGCGGCTCGGCGCCGGCAAGGTGATCGACATCGAGCGCGAGGTCGAGCTGGGCGGACCGCTGCACACCAAGGGCGTGTTGATCCTTTCGGGCTATCTCGGCGCGCGCTACGCCGCCGACCGGCCGCTCGCGCTCTCGGCCAGTCTGGTGTTCGAACAATCCTATGGCGGGATCGATGGCGACAGCGCCTCGTCGGCCGAGCTCTACGCCTTGCTTTCCGCGCTCGCCGAGGTGCCGATCAAGCAATCGTTGGCGGTGACCGGTTCGGTCAATCAGAACGGCCAGGTCCAGGCCATCGGCGGGGCCAACGAAAAGATCGAAGGATTTTTCGATGTCTGCAACGCGCGCGGTCTGACGGGCGAGCAAGGCGTGCTGATCCCGCGCTCCAATGTCAGAAACTTGATGCTGCGCCACGACGTGGTGGAGGCGGTCGCGGCCGGCCGCTTCCGTATTTACGCGATCTCGACCATCGACGAGGGCGTCGCGACGCTCACCGGCATGGCGGCCGGCGAACGGGGTGCGGATGGCGCCTTCCCGGAAGACACGATCAACGGGCGGGTCGAGAGGCGCATGATCGAATTGACCGAGCTGCGCCGCGCCTACATGGCCCAGGCCGGCGTGAGCGATGGCGGAGATGGCAACGCCAAGCGCTAATGTGGTTCCGCTTTAGTTGGGACCACATTAGCTTTTGTTGCTCACGGCAGCGGACCTGACGGTCCGCACCTGCGCCGGCGCGCCGGATAACCGGCGGGCCGCGGTCGCGGCCTTAAGCGACGCCACGGATTCGTGAATTGCTTTAGAACTTTTTCGTTCGAGCGGCACCGGCCAATCAATAGCTGACCGGATGCGGATCGAGGCTGCGCCAGAGATACCAGGTGGCGACCGAACGCCAGGGCCGCCAGGGCTCGGCCAAGGCCGCGATACGCTCGCCCGAGAGCCGCTCGCCGTCGGCGTAATGCCGGCCGACCGCCCGTTGCAAGCCGACATCGGCGAGCGGCAGCACGTCGGGGCGCAGCAGGTGAAAAATCAGGAACATTTCCGCGGTCCAGCGGCCGATGCCGCGAACCGTCGTCAACGCCTCGATCACCGCGTCATCGTCGCGCCTGACCCAACGCTCCGGCCCGATGCGGCCATCGGCGAAATCGACCGCGAGATCGCGCAGATAGCGCGCCTTCTGCCGGGTCAGCCCCGCCGTCCGCAGCGTCACCTCCGACTTGGCCCGCACGGCGTCGGGCGAGACCGTGCCGACAAGCGCCTCGAACCGGCGCCAAATGCTCTCCGCCGAGCGCACGGATACCTGCTGCGCCACGATGGAACGAGCGAGCGTGCCATAGGCATCGCCCTGGCCCGCCAGGCAGCCCTGCGGGTGACGCTCGATGACGCCGCCCAGAACCTGGTCGGCGGCGCTCAGCGCGGCTTTGGCCTTGGTCCAATATCGCGGCCGGCCGAGAGGGCCGTTTTGGCGCTTCGCCGACACCCTAGTACCGCTCCTTGGTACTAGCCGTAGCGCTCGACCGCTTGTTCGATGCTCGGTCCGGCCCTGGCGAGATCATCGGGAACCATCGCCGGCGTTATCTCGACCCTGGCGTTGAAGGCCAAGAACCAGGGCTCGGCCACCGCCGGTATTTGCGAAGCGTCCGCCAAGTCGAGCACGATCAGAGCGGTTCTCGTCCCCTTATCGGCAATAAAATAGGCGGCTTCGGGTTCTTGTTCGGCGAGAATAGA
>JAUVWK010000197.1 GCA_030604165.1 Alphaproteobacteria bacterium
CCTGTTGACGCCCACATCGGTCGCCTGCGCCGACAACACGACCGCAACCAGCAGCGTAAACGGGTTTTGGTAGGCGAGTTCGGTCGTCGGCGTCGGGTCGCGCTCGGCAAGCTTGGCGAAAAACTTCTCGATGGCGGCGCTGCGCATGGCGCCCAACAGTAACGGCGCCCGCGTGTGGCGCAAAGACTTTCCGGCTTGGCGCGGTGTCACCGAGTTTGGGGCGCTTAGTTAGGCGAAGCCCAGGACGTCCGCCATCGTGTAAAGCCCAGGGGCTCGGCCCCGGGTCCAGAAGGCGGCGCGCAGCGCGCCGCGCGCATAGGTTTGGCGGCTCGCCGAGCGATGGCTCAGTTCGAGCCGCTCGCCCTCGGCGGCGAAGATCACGGCGTGATCGCCGACCACGTCGCCGCCGCGCAGCGCGGCGAAGCCAATGGCGCCGCGTTCCCGCGCGCCGGTCATGCCGTCGCGACCCCGCACCGCTACGTCGTCCAGCGCCACACCACGGCCGCGGGCGGCGGCACGGCCCAAGCCGAGTGCCGTGCCGGACGGCGCGTCGACCTTGTGACGATGGTGCATTTCGAGGATTTCAATGTCGTAGTCCGCATCGAGCAAGCCGGCCACCTGCTCGGTGAGCCGGAACAATAGATTGACGCAAAGGCTCATGTTGGGCGCTTGAACCACCGGCACCGCGCGCGCCGCCGCCTCGAGCGCCTGCTGCTCGCGCGCGCCGAGCCCGGTGGTGCCGACGATCAGGCCGGTGGCGGTTGCGGCCGCGAGCTCGGCGTGACGCGCCGTCGCCGCCGGCAAAGTAAAATCCAGCACCGCGTCGGCGGCCGCGAACATCGCCGCGGGGTCCGCGCCGATCGGCACGCCGATGGCGCCGATCCCGGCGAGCTCGCCGGCATCGCGCCCCAAGGCGTCATTGCCTGCCGCTTCGCTCGCGCCAACCACCCGGCAGCCATCGGTTTCCTGCACTTGGCGCACCAGGATCGCGCCCATGCGGCCCGCGGCACCGGGTATGCCGATCTTCAACTCATCCGCCTTGTTCATCGCTTTGCCCCTCGGATCAGGCGCCTTGGAGCGGCGCCGCCGCAGTCTATTCCTTCAGGTCCTCCCACAGGTCTTTGACCTTGGAAAAGAAGCCTTCCGATTGGGGACTGGTCGGGCGCGTTCCGGCTTTCTCGAATTCCGCCAAAATTTCCTTCTGCCGCTTGTTCAGATTAACCGGCGTTTCGACCGCCACCTGAATATACATGTCGCCCCTACCGGTGCCCCGGAGCGCCGGCATGCCCTTGCCGCGGAGGCGGAATTGATGGCCCGCCTGCGTGCCGCTCGGTACGGTCACGCGGGCCCGGCCACCGCCCACCGTGGGTACCTCGATGGCCCCGCCCAGCACGGCGCTGACCATGGGAATCGGCACCCGGCAATAGACGTGCAGGCCATCGCGCTGAAAGAGCCGATGCGACTTGACGGAAAGAAAAATATAAAGATCCCCCGGCGGCGCGCCGCGCGCGCCGGCTTCGCCTTCGCCGGCCAAGCGAATGCGCGTGCCGTCCTCCACGCCTGGCGGGATATTGACCGAGAGCGTCTTTTCCTTGTGCACCCGACCCGCGCCCCGGCACGCCGGACATGGATCCGTGATCACCTGGCCGGAGCCCTGGCAGTGCGGACAGGTTCGCTCGATGGTGAAAAAGCCCTGCTGGGCCCGCACCTTGCCAGCGCCGCCGCAGGTCCCGCAATGGGCCGGTTTCGCACCGCCTTTTGTGCCGCTGCCATGGCAAGTTTCGCACGCCACCGAGGTCGGAACGCGGATCTTGGCCTGTTTGCCGTTGAACGCGTCCTCGAGCAAGATCTCCATGTTGTAGCGCAGATCGGCGCCCCGCGCCGGACCGCGCCCCGCGCCGCGCCGACCGCCCATGAACTCGCCGAACAAATCGTCGAAGACATCGGCGAAGCTCGAGCGAAAATCGAAGTCGCCGCCCCCCGGGCCGCCGCCGGGCCCGCCCTCGAAAGCGGCGTGACCGAATTGGTCGTAGGTCGCGCGCTTCTCCTTGTCGGAGAGCACGTGATAGGCCTCGGATAGCTCCTTGAACTTTTGCTCGGCCTTTTGATCGTCCGGATTTCGGTCCGGATGGTATTGCATGGCCAGCTTGCGGTAGGCCTTCTTGATATCGTCCGGGCTACGGTCGCGCGCGACGCCGAGAATGTCGTAGTAATCCCGTTTCGCCATTGTCTTAGCGGCTCATCGTGCGTGTGCGACACGGCTTGACGCGGCGCCGCGCAACACAGACGCCGCCCGTCGGTAAGGGCGGCGCACTGAGAGATCCAACGGCGCTGAACATCGGCCTGCGAGCGCTATTCAGGACGGCCGATCTTTCTTGTCTTCTTCGTCCACTTCCTCGAAGTCGGCATCGACCACATGGTCGGTATCCGACGCCTCGCCGGCCGCTTCCTCGCCGGCTCCGGACTCCGCGCCGGCATCGCCGCCGCCAGCAGCGGCCTCCTCCTCTTGGCTTGCCTTGTACATGGCCTCGCCGAGCTTCATCGAGGATTGACCAAGCTTCTCCATCTTGGACTTGGTCGCGCTGACGTCGTCGCCCTCCATGGCGCTCTTCAGATCGGCAATGTCGGCCTCAATCGCCGCGCGCTCTTCGGAGCCAACCTTATCGCCGAATTCACTCAGGCTTTTCTCGGCGGTGTGGATCATCGCATCCGCGTGGTTGCGGGTCTCGATGAGCTCCTTTCGTACCTTGTCTTCCTCGGCGTGGGTCTCCGCGTTTTGCACCATCTTGTCGATCTCGTCGTCCGACAAGCCGCCCGACGCCTGAATGCGGATTTGCTGTTCCTTGCCGGTCGCCTTGTCCTTGGCCGAGACGTTGACGATGCCGTTCGCGTCGATATCGAAGGTTACCTCGATCTGCGGCATACCGCGCGGCGCACTCGGGAGACCGACCAAATCGAATTGGCCCAGCACCTTGTTATCGCTCGCCATTTCGCGCTCGCCTTGGAACACGCGGATGGTCACGGCGGTCTGGCCATCCTCGGCGGTAGAGAAGATCTGGCTTTTCTTGGTCGGGATCGTGGTGTTGCGCTCGATCAGACGCGTGAAAACGCCGCCAAGGGTCTCGATGCCGAGCGAGAGCGGCGTCACGTCGAGCAGCAGCACGTCCTTGACATCGCCCTGCAACACACCGGCCTGGATGGCGGCGCCGACGGCGACCACCTCGTCGGGGTTGACGCCCTTGTTGGGCTCCCGGCCGAAGAAATTCTTTACCGTTTCAACCACCTTCGGCATGCGGGTCATGCCGCCAACCAAAATCACGTCATCGATCTCGCCCGGTGAAAGCCCGGCGTCCTTGAGCGCGGACTTGCAGGGCTCAACGGTGCGCTCGACGAGTTCCTCGACGATCGCCTCGAGCTTCGAGCGGGTCACCTTCATGGTCAGGTGCTTAGGCCCGGTCTGGTCGGCGGTGATGAACGGCAGGTTGACCTCGGTCTGCATGGCGCTGGAAAGCTCGATCTTGGCTTTTTCCGCGGCCTCCTTGAGGCGCTGCAACGCCAGGCGATCCTCGCGCAGATCGATGCCGTGCTCTTTCTTGAATTCGTCGGCCAGATAACTCATCAGCCGCATGTCGAAGTCTTCGCCACCGAGGAAGGTATCGCCGTTGGTCGCCTTCACCTCGAACACGCCGTCGCCGATTTCGAGCACCGAGATATCGAAGGTGCCGCCGCCCAGATCGTAGACGGCGATCGTGCCGTTCTCCTTCTTGTCCATGCCATAGGCAAGCGCGGCCGCGGTCGGCTCGTTAATAATGCGCAGCACTTCCAGGCCGGCGATCTGGCCGGCGTCTTTCGTGGCTTGGCGTTGGGAATCGTTGAAATAAGCCGGCACGGTAATGACCGCCCTGGTCACCGTTTCGCCGAGGTGCGCCTCGGCGGTTTCCTTCATCTTCTGGAGGATGAACGCGCTGATCTGACTCGGGGAATAGTTTTCGTCGCGGGCCTCGATCCAGGCGTCGCCGTTCGAATGCTCCATGATCTTGTACGGCACCATGGAGATATCCTTCTGGGTCGTCGGATCCTTGAAGGGCCTTCCGATCAGCCGTTTGATCGCGAAGATGGTGTTTTCGGGATTGGTCACGGCCTGTCGCTTCGCCGACTGGCCGACCAGCCGCTCGCCGTCTTCGGTAAAGGCAACGATGGATGGCGTCGTGCGCCCGCCTTCCGAATTCTCGATCACGCGCGGGCTCTTGCCCTCCATCATCGCGATGCAGGAGTTGGTCGTACCAAGATCGATACCGATTACTTTGCTCATCCTATGCCCTTATGTTCTCAGCAGACTTCGGCAACCGCACGAAGCCGCGTTCGCATCTCCATTGCTTCGGGACAGGCCCGAATCCTGCTCGGGCCGGCGCTCGAGGCGATATATGGGGAGGCTTTTCGCGCCTGCAACCCATGTGCACACCAGAAAAACTCCCCTTGCCGCGTTGCGTCGGGGCGGCGCCGACGCGCCAATTACCCGCGATTATTGCCCGTGACCCGCCTCAGGCCGAGGTATCGATGCGGCCTCCGAGGTCCTCGCCATCGGTCTCTTCCGGTGCGCCGGACTCGTCATCGGTTTCGGCGGTTTCGGTGGTTTCGGCGGTTTCAGCGGTTTCAGCGGTTTCGCCCGCCGCCGGCTGCGCCGCCATTTTGGCGCCACCCTTTGCCACCCCAACCATGGCGGGACGGAGCAAACGATCGCCGATGGTGTAGCCGGTCTGCAAGACCTGCACCACCGAACCATCGGGATGGTCGGGGTCTTCCTTCTCGAACATCGCCTGGTGCAGATTGTAATCGAACTTTTCGCCCAGCGGATCGATCCTGCGGATACCGTGCTGCTCGAACGCGCCGGCGAGCTCCTTGGCGGTCATTTCCACCCCTTCGGCCAGCGTCTGGAGCATTTCGTTTTCCTGGCGCGCCGCCTCGGAAATGTTCTCTAGCGCGCGGCCCAGGTTGTCGGCCACGGTCAAGAGATCGCGGGCAAGACCGGCGATGGCAAACTTGCCGGCGTCCGCCACATCCTTCTTGGCCCGGCGCCGCGCATTCTCCGCCTCCGCCAGGGCACGCAGCAGCTGATCCTTCAGGGCGGCCGCATCCTCTTCGGCACGCGCCTCGCCGGCCGCCGCATCCACGACCTCGGCCGCCGCGTCAGCCGGCGCGGCCGGCTCGGCTTGAGTTGGCTCGGCTTGAGTTGGCTCGGCTTGATCCGGTTCGGCCTGAGTCGGCTGGGCCTTGCCCTCGCCCTGCCCGCCGGCATCCCCGGATTGTGAAGCTTGGCTCTCGGCCTGGTCTCGTTTCTCGTCGTTCATGATTTCCATATCGACTCGATAATGATGTCAGCTCAGCAAGTTGCCTATGATACCCGCGGTATGGTCCACCATCGGAATGATGCGGGCATAATTGATCCGGGTCGGCCCGATGACACCGATCGCGCCGATGAACCGCGCGTCGGCATCGCGGTAGGGCGCGACTACCATCGAGCAGTCCGTCATGCCGAACAACTCGTTTTCCGCGCCGATGAAAATCTGCACGCCTTCGGCGCCCTGGGTACTTTCCAACAGCCGGACCAAATCGGTTTTGGTGTCCATCGCGTCGAACAATACTCGAATTCGCTCTAAGTCGCCCATCGCCATCACGTCGTCCAGCAGATGGGCCCGGCCGCGCACGATCAGCGCGCCGGCCGGCTTCTCGCCGGCCCAAGTGGCCAGTCCGGCCTCGACGACCTTGCTCGTGAG
>JAUVWK010000021.1 GCA_030604165.1 Alphaproteobacteria bacterium
CCAGCTTGAGGTAACTGGGTTGGCGGTCGCCCGTATTGAGATTCACCAGCATGTCCGGAAGGTCGAAATAGACGGCCTCATAGGCCGCCTCCGCCGAGGCTGCCTCCTCATCGCTGCCGCTTTCATCACCGCTGTCGGAGGCAAAACCAAAGAAGTAGAGCGCGCCCAATATCAATACGATCGGGAAACCTAGAAACAGAACGACTTTTTTGCCGCTGTAGCGTCTGCGCCGCGGCTGCTCGGATTGCTCCTCCGATGATTCTTCGACGTCTGTTTCGTCGACCGAAGTGTCGGTCATTCCCGCTCTCCTCGCCCAGAAGCACGCGGAGTCGGCTCGGTCTGCGAAGTTCCGCTTGCGAAAGACTATAAGTAATCAGTCGTTAAGAAGCCGTTGAGGTTACCGAATCCGGTCGGGCCGAGGCCGGCCGCCCAGCGGTCAGACCTGCCCCTCTGCCCCCGCTTCGCCCTGGGCGGAAATTCTTGCCGGGTAAGCCCTTCTCTGCCTGGTTTCGGCCCACCCCAGATCACCCGAAACGGATATAACTAATTGATTTATAGTTATTTTCACTGTGGCACGCCACGTGCATTACGGGTAGCAGGCGTCAAATACGGTATTGGTCCGGAGTGAACAAATGAAAAACGCCATTTACGTTTCTGTGTCGCAGCAGATGGTCCTGCGCAAGCAAATGGAAGCGATCGCGCAGAACATCGCCAACGTCAACACGCCGGCCTACAAGTCGGAGCGTGTGTTGTTCGAGGAATATCTAATCTCGGCGGGCGACGGCACGACCATCACCTATGCCAACCACACCGGTGTGAAACGGGATTTCACCGCCGGCCGTCTAGAACACACCGGGAACAAGTTCGATGTCGCGTTCGGCGGAGAGGGCTATTTCGTCATCGAGACCGACAACGGCAACATGTACACCCGCCAGGGGCACTTCCAGCTCGATAATGAGCGCAACATCGTGACCAGCTCCGGCAACAAGGTTCTTGGTGAGGACGGTAAAGCGATCGAGCTCGAGGCCGCGGCCACCAACCTAACCATCGGCCCCGACGGAACCATCTCATCCGACGCCGGGCCCGTCGGCCGCTTCATGGCGGTGACGTTCGAAAACCAGGCCAATCTGTTCAAGCAGGGGGGCGGGCTCTACGTGGCCGATGAAATTCCGATCGAGCTCGAACCGGAAGAGACCCAGCTGCACCAAGGCATGCTCGAGAGCTCCAACGTCGACCCGATTCTCGAAATGACGCGAATGATCGATGTCCTACGCTCATATCAATCGACCCAGAAGCTGCAGCAAACAGATCACGATCTGCAGCGCCGGGCCATCCAAGACCTAACAGCGCTTAACTAATCAACCGAAGCGAAGGTGAAAAACCATGCGATCGCTTAGTGTTGCCGCCACCGGGATGCTCGCGCAGCAACTCAATGTGGAGGTTATTTCCAACAATATCGCCAACATGACCACCACGGCGTTCAAACGCCAGCGTCCGGAATTCCAGGATTTGCTGTACCAGAATATGCGGCAAGTCGGCTCTCGGTCCTCCGACAGCGGAACCGTCGTCCCCAACGGTATCCAGCTCGGTTCCGGCGTCAAGTTGGCCTCCGTATACCGGATCATCGAGCAGGGCGACCTGACTTCGACCGGTAATATCCTCGACCTCGCCATTCAGGGGGACGGTTGGTTCAGGATCAGGATGCCGAACGGCGAAGATGCCTACACCCGGGCCGGGACCTTCCAGAAGAGCGCGGATGGTGAAATCGTCACGGCCGACGGTTATCCGGTAGCCCAGGGCATTTCCATTACCGACGACGCCACCTCGGTCTCGATCAATTCCGCCGGCGAGATCGAGGTCACGATCAGCGGGCAGACCACGCCGCAGAACCTCGGCCAATTTGAGCTCGTCACCTTCCCGAATTTCGCCGGGCTCGAGTCGCTCGGTGAAAACCTCTTCCGAGAAACGCCCTCCTCCGGCTCGGCGACCTCCGGTCTCCCCGGTCAGGCTGGCTACGGCAGCTTGCTCCAGGGCTTTCTCGAGACCTCCAACGTCAACGCCGTGGCCCAGATCACTGAGCTGATCAGCGCGCAGCGGGCCTACGAGTTGAATTCCAAAGTCATCTCCACGTCCGACGAAATGATGTCGACCGTGAATCAGATGCGCTAGGCGCGGCAGGGATTAGCATCATGAAACGACTCTTCCCGATAATTTTCATGGCCATCGTTGGTATCGCCGTCAGCGGCACGCTCGCTTCGACAGCGGCGCTCGCGGCTGAACTCAAACGGTCAATCGTGACGGTCGAAAACGATAGAATTACGATCGGCGACATTTTTGAACAGGCCGGCGAGACAACCGGCACGCCGGTGCTGCGCGCGCCCAAACCCGGCCAGCGCGTGACCCTCAAGACCGCCGAGCTGTCTCGCCTGGCCCGATCGAACGGCATTGATTGGGCGCCGGTGTTGGGTGACGAAAAACTGGTGATCGAACGCGCCAGCTATGCCATGGGGCGTGACGAAATCACTTGGCATTTGGCGCAGGCGTTGTCCGACGCCGGATTCAACGCCGATGGCCAATTCGAGATCGAACTCTCCAACCGTTCGCTCGTCCTCCACATCGCGACCGGCACGTTACCGACCCTCGCGATCGACGACCTTTTGGTCGATGAACGCACGCTGCGCTTTACCGCGACCGTGTCCGCGCCGGTCGGCGATCCCGACGCCGAGCGCGTGCGCATTTCGGGTCGCGCCCACCGCACTGAGCAAATTCCAGTGGTCGTTCGCCGCATCAATGCCGGCGAGCTCATCTCCAAGGACGACGTCGCCTGGCGCCAGATTCGTTCCGAGCGCCTGCACGGCGACGTGATCATGGGTCTCGATCGGCTGATCGGCATGGCGGCACGGCGTTCGCTTCGACCCGACCTACCGATCCGGCGCGGCGACGTCGCGCGGCCGATCCTGGTCTCCAAGGGAACCGCGGTCACGATGATTTATCGAACCCCGGGGCTGACGCTAACCACCGTCGGCCGCGCCACCCAGGACGGCACCGCAAACGACAGTATCCGGGTCATGAACATGCAAAGCAAGACGACCGTACAAGCGGTGGTCACGGATCGTGGCACGGTTACCGTTTCGCCGCCGCTACTACTCGGGATGAACTCAGGAGCAAGCCAATGAAGCGCCGATATCCCGGCCTGCTATTGCGCCTAGGTTGCGCGGCGACCGCGGCGACTTTGATCGCGGGTTGCACGGCCATGGACCGTCTCGCCGAGGTCGGTCAGGTGCCCGAACTGAGGCCCATCGAAAATCCGGTGCGCCAACCGGATTACGAGCCGGTGACGCTGCCCATGCCGCGGCCCGAGCCGGTTGCATATCAGCCGAATTCGTTGTGGCGCACCGGCGCGAAAGCGTTCTTCAAGGACCAGCGCGCTTCGAAAATCGGCGACATTCTCACGGTGAACATCGAGATCGCGGATAATGCGGATCTCTCCAACACCACCGAGCGCAAGCGGACCACCGACGAGGACGACGACATTACGACGCTGGGGGGCTACGAAGCCGCCCTGGGCCGACTCTTTCCCGAAGCCATCGTCGCGGCCGATATCCTCGACATCAACGGCTCAACCCAGAACAAGGGCGAAGGCACGGTCGTACGGGACGAGGAGATCAATCTCACGATCGCGGCGCTGGTCACGCAGGTGCTGCCCAACGGCAATTTGGTGCTGCGCGGCCGCCAGGAAATTCGCGTCAATTACGAGGTGCGCGAGCTGTGGATCACCGGCGTAGTGCGGCCGGAAGATATCACCTCGAGCAATACCATCGAATACGACAAGATTGCCGAGGCCCGTATCGCCTACGGTGGCCACGGCACCCTGAGCGACGTGCAGCAGCCGCGCTATGGGACGCAAATCCTCGACATCATCTATCCGTTCTAAGGGCGTTTCCACGGCGGTGGAAAATGCTCGAGACTCCGAAAACGAAGAGCGCCGACCAAGTGGCCGGCGCTTTTCTTCGGGCCGCTCCGCGCTTGAGGCCCGCAGCCCTAATACAGCCGCGCGTCAGTCATTGCGATGGGTTCTTTCGTGACGTTCGTGCCGCTCCTGCGCCTCGATGCTTAACGTCGCGATCGGCCTGGCCTCGAGCCGCTGCAGGCTAATCGGCCCGGCGGTCTCGGAGCAGAAGCCATAGCTGCCGTCTTCGATACGGTGGATCGCGGCGTCGATCTTGCCAATCAGCTTGCGTGCCCGATCCCGGGTACGCAGTTGCACCGTCCGCTCCGCCTCGACCGCGGCGCGGTCCGCAATATCCGCCTCCTGGACGGTATCGTTTTTCAGCTTGTGCAGGGTCTGCCCGGTTTCGCTCAGAACCTCCGCCTTCCAACCGAGTAGTCGACGCCGAAAATACTCCCGCATGACCGGGTTCATGAACGGCTCGTCCGGCACCGGCCGGTAGTTTGTAGGAATTCGAAACTTCTTACTGTTTTTTTTGGCGGCCTTGTTGTTGGCTATCTTTTGCTCCACGGCTTCTATCGCTCTCCCAACGTTGAGGGCGCTGAGTATATGAATCCACGGCTGTCACCGCAACACGCCAAAAATAGGTAATGTTCAATCTTTCGAGATTTGAAAAATCTTTTGTATTACAAGATATTAACAATCGTCACTCTATCACCGGCTGTCATTATATTTTGCTAATTCTACTCTTGCGCGTAGTTCGATCTCGTCGAGAATCGCCGACAGCCTTGGATCTCCCGTCGCCCGGTGCGCGGCACTCAAATCCGCGGCCAACCGCTCCAGGATGTGTCGCGGGATGCCCCCGGACAACAGGCCGAGGTGGATTTGGTCCAAATATCGGAGCAACTCCGAACCGCGGAGCAGGCCTCGCGAGCGACCGTCGGTAGCGTCGGGCGCCTCCTGAAGCGCCAGCATGGCCGCAACCGGAGCAACCGGATTGGCGCCGCCGACGGTGCTGGCAGGGCCGACCTGAGGCTTCGCCACCGAAAATGACGCCTTCTGCGGCCTGGATCCTTTGCGGCTCCGGCGCGTTGCCGCGGAGCGGACGTTTCCCGTCGAAGAGACCTTCATGGTCGCAACATCACGCTTGAGGCGCTTTCGCGCGGTGTGGGCGCAGCGCGTCGCCGTGTGCCACTGCCCCACCCCTAGCTTCGCCACGGAGCATGAACAATCGATGAAGGCGAGCCGGAAAAAAGTACCTCTCGTGCGCCTACCCCCCCCCGGACCATGCCGCCCCGCGCCGGGTAGGCCGAACCTATTGCTCGTTCGGTTCTCGAAGTGAAAACAAAGGTTTAACGGCACGCCGGATATGCGCGCCAGTGCGCTGCTCGGCCCGCCTCAGCTCGAAGCTGACCTGGAGGTCCAGCCAAAATCGGGGCGAGGAGCCGAAGTAGCGCGCGAGGCGCAAGGCCGTGTCTGCCGTAACGCCGCGCTGGCGTTGAACGATCTCATTGACGCGGCTGGCCGGCACGTCGAGCGCCCGCGCCAGGGCGCCGGCCGACAAGCCTAGAGCCGCCATTTCCTCGCCTAGGATGTGACCCGGATGGACTGGCCGGCGCGATTCTTGATCCGCCATGAAGGCCTCCCATAGGGAGTGTCGCACCACCATACGACGGCACAGGGGCGCCCGCCACCTAGGGGGATAGAGGCATGCGGTCGAATCTGTCGCTACGGCTTCGGCAGGTTTTGCCCACCCCGGCAGGCCTTGCCTGGCTGGAGCTCGAGTTCGCCTTGTTCGGCCCACGTTTTATAGTTCTACATCAGTATGTTAATCGGTATTTGGCGAGTTGGCACGCGGCTCGCATTGAGGGAATGCCATGACCATTTTGCGTTAGTCCGAAAGGAGTGCGGAAGTCCGATGACGGAACGCCGCGAATCGGCATTGTTGCCCGCGAGCCCTGCGACCGCCTCTCGGCCCCCAAAGGCGGGCGCGCGGCCGTCGGCCAGGTGCCGAAACATCCAGCCATGGCTGAACCGAGCCATGGCCAGTTTCGCGACGGCGCTCGCGCTCGTTACCGTGCTTCTTTGGAGCATGCCGGCGGACGCGAAATCGCGGATCAAGGACATCGCCGACTTCGAAGGCGTTCGGGAAAATCTGCTTGTGGGCTATGGCCTGGTGGTCGGCCTGAACGGCTCCGGCGACACACTCGGCAACTCGGCCTTCACCCAGCAAAGCCTGGTTAGCATGCTGGAACGACTGGGCGTAAACACCCGCGGCACGACTTTGAACACCCAGAATGTCGCCGCGGTGATGGTGACCGCGACTTTGCCCGCTTTCGCGCGGCACGGCTCGCGCATCGACATCACCGTAAGCGCGCTCGGCGACGCCACAAACTTGCTCGGCGGCACCCTGCTCGTTACGCCGCTCATGGGCGCCGACGGCGAAGTGTACGCGGTCAGCCAAGGAACGATCTCCGTCAGCGGCTTCACGGCGCAGGGTCAATCCGGCACGACCGTTACCAAGGGCGTTCCGACCAGTGGGCGCATCTCCAACGGTGCCATTATCGAGCGCGAAATCGGCTTCGAGCTGGCCGAGCTCACCGCCATCAATATCGCCCTGCACAATCCGGACTTTACCACCGCCAAGCGGATCTCCCAGGCAATCAACGCCCATTTGGGTACCCGCTACGCGCTACCGACCGATCCCGGCACGGTGGCCCTGCGCGTGCCCGAGGCCTATCGCGGCATCGTGGCCGAGCTGCTCACCGAGATCGAGCAACTGGAGGTCCAGCCTGACCTCATCGCGCGCGTGATCATCGACGAGACCGCGGGCGTGATCGTGATCGGCAGCAACGTCAGCATCGACACCGTCGCCATCGCCCACGGCAATCTGACGATCCGCATCTCCGAGACGCCGCAAGTCTCGCAGCCGGGCGCCTTCGCGCCGGTTGGCTCGCAGACCACGACGGTCCAGCGCAGCGAGATCACGATCGACGAGGACGAGGGCAACAAGCTCACCGTGGTGGATGGCGGAGTCAGCCTCCAGGACCTGGTGGCCGGCCTCAACTCGCTCGGTGTCGGGCCGCGCGACATGATGGCGATACTCCAAGCCCTCAAGGCGGCCGGCGCCCTGCAGGCCGACATACAGGTACTGTGATGGATATCACCGCCGCGCTGCCGCTCGATACTCTGATTGGCGCAACGACCGATCCCCACGCCCAAGCGGCGCGGCTGCGCCAGGCCGGTCCGGACAAGGCGCGCGAAGCAGCGGAGTCGTTCGAAGGCTTTTTCATCAGCATGTTTCTCGAATCGATGTTTTCGGGAATCAAAACCGATGGACCGTTTGGCGGCGGGCAAGCGGAGACCGTATTCCGCTCCCTAATGAACCAGGAGTACGGCCAGATGATCGCGCGCTCCGGTGGAATCGGTGTGGCAGATGCGGTGCAGCGCGAAATCCTCAAGCTCCAGGAGGTATCATGAACCAAGAACTTAGCGCCAGTTCGCCGGCCGTTGGCGCGGCCGACATTGACGCCCTGACCAACATCACGCGCCGCCTTACCGATCTGCTTACGGCGGAAATCGCCGCGCTGCGCGGGATGCGTCCCAAAGATATCGTGCCGCTCCAGGACGAGAAAGCGGCACTGACCGATCAATATCAAAGGCTCCTTCAAAAGCTGAAGGAGCAGGGCGTTACGCCGGGCTCGCTCGACCCCGCGTCGGCGATCGTGCTGAAAGAGAGCACGGCCCTCCTCAACGATGTGATCGTTAACAACAAGCGCGCGATCGAAGCGGTCAAGATCGTCAACGAGCGCGTCCTGCACATTGTCGCCGAGGAGATCGCGCGCCAACGCAGTCCGGCGCACGCCTACACCGGAGACGGCCAGCTCGCGGACGCGCGTGCCGGTGCGGCGCGCCGGGCGGGGCCCCTGCGTCTGGACGCCCACGTCTAGGCCGGCACAGCAAGCCCAGAAGAGGATAACAAAACCATGTCGCTCGGCCTCGCACTCAATAACGCGGTCAGTGGAATGAACGCCGCTCAGGCCGGACTGGCCGTCGCGTCGCAGAATGTGGCGAACGCGAACACCGACGGCTATGCCCGCAAGACTCAGAACCAGTCGGCGCAAGTTATCGGTGGCATCCCCAACGGGGTTAGCCTCGATCTGGTCACGCGCCTGGCAAACGAGTTTCTCAACAAGGAGCTCTCCAACACCACGAGCAACTACCAAAAGGCCCATGCCGCCAACGAGTTTTACCAACTCATACAAAACCTGTTCGGCGCACCGGGCAGCAACTCGTCGCTGGCCGACGACTACGCCGAATACCGTTCCGCACTAGAGTCGCTGTCCAACAATCCCGAGAACGCGGCGCTTCGCTTCACCTTGGTCTCGAAAGCCACCACGCTTGCCGACACCATCAACAACCTGGCAGACGAGGTCCAGAGCCTGCGCTACGAGGCAGAGCGGGAAATCTCGGCTTCGGTGGACCGTCTCAATGCGCTCCTGGCCGAAGTGGAAAACCTGAACAGCGAGATCAGCCGGGCCCGTGCCGCCAGCTCGAGCACTGCCGACCTTCAAGACCAACGCGACCTCGCGGTGCGTAAGATCGCGAGGGAACTCGATATCAACACCTTCGTCGCCAGCGACGGCAAAATGTCGGTATCGACCAAAAACGGCGTCGTTCTAATCGACGACCGCCGCAAGGAAATCGATTATTCGCGGGCCGCGACGGCCACCTCGAGCACCGTCTTCGGCGCCATGACCGTCTACAGTCTGAATGCCGATGGCACCCGGAGCGGTTCCGGCTCCGAGCTCGTCTCGTCCGGGGTGAGTTCCGCGGTCACAACGCAAATCGCCTCCGGTCGAATCGCCGGGCTCTTGCAAGCGCGCGACACCAACCTGCCGGACCTTGCTTCGCAGCTCGATTCTCTCACCAACATGCTGCGTGACGAAACCAACAAGATTCACAATCTCGGCAGCGCCTTTCCCCCGCCCAACGCCCTGACCGGAACGCGATCGGTGGCGCTGGCCGACGCCTTTCAGGCCACCGGTACGGTCCGCATCGCGGTCACCGACAGCAGCGGGACCATCGTAGACCTTCAGGATCTGGACTTGGGGGCGCTCGGCGCGACCACCGTGAACGGGTTGATCGCGTCGATCAATGCCGCGCTCGCCGGCAACGCCACGGCGGCCGTCACCAACGGCGTCCTCGTCATCACCGCGGACAGCGGCAACAACGGTATTGCCATCAACGCCGCCGGCACCGCGGAAACCGGCACCGGCGAGAATTTCAGCAAATATTTCGGTCTGAACGACCTGTTCATCGGCACCAACGCGGCAACACTGGATGTCCGCGCCGATATCAAGTCCGACCCGAGCGGGCTTGCGGCCGGTCAGTTGAGCACCACCGCCATAATCACCGAGACCGGCGTCACGGTGGGTGACAACCGAAACATCCAAGACCTAGCGCAGATGGGCAACACGACCTTCAGCTTTGCGGCCGTGGGCGGCTTGGCGGCAGTCACCGCGACGATCGGGAACTTCTCGGCCTCGATCATCGGCCTCAACGCGGCCCGCGCGAGCGAGGCCGAGGACCTCGATGCTCATCGCCAGCTCCTCTTCGAGAACATCAACGGGCGCTACACCGCTGCGACCGGCGTCAATCTGGATGAGGAACTCGCCAATATGATTCTTTTCCAAAACGCCTATTCGGTGTCGGCCAGGATCGTCAGCATCGCCTCTGAAATGCTCGACATCTTGGTCAATATCGCAGGCCGATAGGAGCGCTTTATGTCGCGGGTATCGACGATAGCTCAATATGCGTTGCTTCAGAACGCGATCCTGAAATCGCAGCAACGCGTCTTCGAGCGGCAAGCCCAGATCTCGAGCGGCCAGCAGTCCCAGAACTTCGCTGGAATCGCGAAAGACGCGCAACGGCTGATCAGCTTCGAAGCGATTGTGAGCAAATCGCAGGAATTCATCGAGCAGAACACGCTGATCGATTCGCGGGCCGAGATCATGGACAGCTCGATCTCACAGATGTTCGACGTCGCCAGCCAACTCAAGTCGCGCTTGATCCAGCGAACCGACGCCAGCACGGGCACCAACGGCGCCTTGGCGCAGGAGGCCCAAAACATGCTCGATACGGTGGTCGGGCTGCTGAATACACAGATCAACGGCCGCTACCTCTTTGCCGGCACGATGACCCAAACCGAGCCGGTGCCCTCGCCGGTGCCGGATCCCGCCACGTTCGGCGTGATCGAAACGACCTATTACCAGGGCGACAGCGTGGAGCTGACCGCGCGAGTCTCCGAAAGCGTCGAGGTGACCTACGGCATTGCCGGCAACCGCACCGGCTTTCAGCAGCTCATCGGCGGCCTGAAGGCGGCGATCCAGGGCGACGGCTTGGACAGCAACAGTTTGCTCGAGTCCGCGATCGGGCTGATCAGCGACGCGATGGACGCGCTCAACAGCTATCGCAATGAGCTCGGCGCCACACTCAACGTGATGGGCCGCGCCACCGAGCGCCACCAAGACATCCAGCTCTATGCCGAAGGCGCGATCATCGATATCGAGACGGTCGACATCCCGGCGGCCGTGGCGGCCTTGAGTGCCGATCAAATCGTGCTCCAGGCCTCGTACCTCACGGTCTCGCAGCTCGGCAGGCTGTCGTTAGTGAACTACTTGAGCTGACCCACGGCGGCGCTCGCAACCCAGGCTGAGACCCATTCAAGGAAAGGTTGGAACCATGTACAGCGAAAAAGTACTTGTTCAGGAGGATCCCTCGATCGCGCCACCGCCCGGCGCCGCGTCGAGCCAGACCGGCGTGGACCGGCCTTACGCGTTGGAAACGCGCTTCGGCACCATCGAGGTCGATCCGCGCAGCGTCGTCCAGTTCAAGTCGGGTCTCCTCGGGTTCAACTGGGCAACCGGGTTCGTGGTGATCGACCTCGACAATCCGAAGCACCGGCAATTCCGCGTGCTTCAGTGCGTCACCGACCCGAAGCTCTCGTTCATCGCCTTCCCGCCGAGCCTGGACAGCGCGCTCATCGCCCGGGCCGACATCGAAGCCGCCGCGGAATCGGTTCGATTCCCAACCGCCGACCTCGTCGTATTGCTCCTCGTGACCGTGCGGCGAAGCGATGACAGCACGTCCTTGTCCGTCAACTTGCGGGCCCCCGTGCTGATCGACTCCGCCCGTTTCCTGGGCGTCCAGTACGTCATGCCCGGCGACAAGTATCCGGTCCGCGCCACAATCTAGGGGGTGGCCGGGTACGCACGGCGGGCGTCAGCCGCTCTTAACCGAAAGACTAGATCAGCCAACAGGTCGAGAAATCATGTTTGCATCAACGAATGCGTCACAGGCTGACGCGGCTCGAAGCAACGGAAATGCGCCGGACACGGCGACGGCCGCGCTGCTCTCCCAGGGTCTTGAGCACCATCAATCGGGTGATTTGACGGGTGCGGCGGCCCGCTATCGCGAGGCGTTGGCGCATGAACCCGAATCCCCGGACGCACTCTACCTGTTGGGTTTGATCGCGCATCAAACCGATCGTCCAAGCGACGCCGTGCCCCTTTTGCGCCAGGCGATCGCACGAGACAACGCAAACGTCGACTATCGCATGACCCTCGGCCTTGCCCTGGCCGCCACCGGCGACCTGAAAGCGGCGGAAGATATCTATCGCGAGAGCGTCGGCCAGACACCGGACATGGTCTCGGCCCATACCAATCTCGGCGATGTGCTCCTGGCGCAAGGCGAAACCATCGAGGCCGTCGCAAGCTATTGGCGGGCCCTTCGGTTGAACGGCGATGTCGCCGAGACTCACTGCAACTTAGGCGCGGCCTTCCATGCGCTTGGCCAAGAGGCTGCTGCCGAGGAGCACCTGAAACGGGCTTGCCGCCTGAACCCGGAGCTTCCGTCCGCGCGAGAGAATCTCAAGCAGATTCATCAAAACTTCCGCGCCGACGGCCATCAACCGACGCAGGCATCCGTGCAATTCGAACGCGGCATCATATTCAACGCCGCGGGCTTGCTGGACGACGCCGAGAGCGAGCTCCGGAGCGCCTTGTCGGAAGAGCCCGACAGCATCATTGGGCTGTTTGCGTTGGCCAACACCTACAAGGAAAACCAGCACTTCGACGAGGCGATCGAGACCTTCGAGACCGCCTTGGCAATCGACAGCCAGGCTCCCGAGTTGCATTCCGAGTTGGGGGTGGTCTTTGCCGCCGTGGGGCGCCTCGACGAGGCCGAGGCCAGTCTGCGCCGCGCCATCGAATGCGACGCGCAGGCGGTGGATGCGCACAAGAATCTTGGCAACATATTGCTCGAGCAGGGCCGGCACGATGAGGCGTTGTCGGCTTACGATGCCGCACTCGCCATCCAACCCGACCACGTGTCGACGCATAACAACCGCGCCAATCTGTTGCTTCTGCTCGGCCGCTACGCGGCTGGCTGGGACGAGTACGAATGGCGTCGGCGCATGCCCAACAACGCGCCGCAGCAAGTGGCCTTGCCGGACTGGACCGGTGAACCGCTCGATGGGCGCCGGTTGCACGTGATCGGCGAACAGGCGGCGGGCGACGCGACCATGTTCGCCACCTGCGTGCCCGAGCTAGCCAACGCTGGCGGCCCGGTGACCATGCATTGCGAGGCGCGCATCGCGTCGCTCATGGCGCGCTCGTTTCCCTGGCTCGAGGTCACCGACGCCCTTCCCTTGGCGGCGAACGAATCCCAAGGCGCCGCTGCCGTGGCGATTCCGCTCGGCAGCTTACCGCGCCTGCTGCGCGCCGATGAGGCCGGTTTCGGCCGCAGCGAACCTTATCTGGTGGCCGACGAAATAGCGGTGGCGCGTTGGCGCGCCCGCTATGCCGCGCTCGGCTCGGGACCAAAGATCGGGTTCTCCTGGCGCGGCGGCAAATCCGCCTTTCAGCGCCGGCAACGCTCCATGGCGTTACTCGATTGGCTTCCGGTCCTGCGCCACGCGAACGCCTGCTTCATCGACCTGCAATATGGCGAACACGACGAAGAGCGCAACGCCCTTCGCGAAGCCCACGGCATTGCGCCCTATCGTCCGGCCGAGATCGATCCCATGAGCGATATGGACGGCTTCGCGGCGCAAGTGGCGGCGCTCGACCTGGTCATCTCGATCGACAATACGTCGGTCCATTTCGCCGGCGCCCTTGGCGTACCGGTTTGGACTCTGGCGCCCGTCGCTCCGAGTTGGCGCTGGCAGCTCACGCGCAGCGATTCACCCTGGTACCCCTCGATGCGCCTCGTGCGACAGCAAAAGAACGAATCCTGGCCCGAGGTTCTGACGCGCGTCGCCGCGGACCTCGAGACCTGGCTCGCCCAAATCGAGCCGGCCAAACAATAAGGGAGCAGATACGATGACGGCCCCAAACGTGCCCGTCTATGTCGGGTGGGACAGTCGCGAAGAAGAAGCGTATCAGGTTTGCCGTTTCTCGCTGACCCGGCGCACCTCCAGTCCAGTTCGAGTCATCGGCTTGCGCCAGCCCTCTTTGCGCGAGCGAAAAGTCTATTGGCGGGACGAAGATCCGCGTGCCTCCACCGAGTTTTGCTACACCCGCTTTCTGGTGCCCGCCCTGGCCGACTACAAGGGCTGGGCGATGTTCTGCGATTGCGATTTTCTTTGGCTGGCCGACGTCACCAAGCTATGGGACCTGATCGACGACCGCTACGCCATCATGTGTGTCAAACACGATCATCGGCCGACCGAGCACACCAAAATGGACGGCTGCGAACAATCGGTCTATCCGCGCAAGAATTGGAGCAGCCTGATGCTGCTGAATTGCGCCCACCCCGCCATGCGGACATTGACCACGGACGTCGTCAATCAGGAATCGGGTGCCTTCTTGCATCGCTTCCAATGGCTCCCGGACGAACTCATCGGCGAGCTGCCCGAGACCTGGAACTGGCTCGAGGGTTGGAGCATGAAGCCCGGTCAAGGCGCTCCCGAGGTCGTGCACTTCACGCGCGGCGGGCCCTGGTTCGAAAACTGGCAGAACGTCGATTACGGCGAGCTGTGGCTGAAGGAACGGGACGCCATGGAACGCGCCCGCGCCCTCGGCAGACGGATTGGCCGCTGGGCCAACCAGGCAGCGTAGCCGTGGGGAGGGTCCGGCGGGGGGCCGCTCCTCGACGCAGTGCCGCGGGCACGCAGGGCGCCGGCAAGTCCGGCACATCGCAAGCCTTGATCGCGCAAGCCCTCGAGCACCAGCGGCGAGGCCAGCTCGACCGAGCCGAGGCCGCCTATCGGGCGGTGGTCGCGCAATCTCCCGACGCGACCGAAGCGCTCGCCAACCTCGGCGGCCTGCTCCTGACGCAGGGACGATACGACGAAGCGGAGCGCAATTTTCAGGCGGCGCTCGAAAATCAGCCCGATCACCCGGGACTGCATGTCAACATGGGCAACCTCCGGCGCACCCGCGGCGACCTGGAAGGCGCCGAGAACAGCTTTCGCCAAGCCATCGCGCTGGCGCCCGACTACGCTGGTGCCCACCTCAACCTCGGCGCCGTGCTGCGCCTCAACGGCGCGCTCGATGACGCCGCCCGCGCCTTGCACCGTGCCATCGAACTCGCGCCCGACAACGCGCTCGGCCACTTGAACCTGGGCAATCTGTTGCGCGATATGGGGCGGCTCGACGCGGCGATCGAGCGCTATCGCGAGGCCGCGCGCCTGCGACCCGACTACCTCGAAGCACATCTCAGTCTCGGCAACGCCCTGCACGTGGCCAGCCAATTCGCCGCGGCGGAGGCGACCCAGCGCCAGGCCCTCGCGCTTTGCGCCGACGACGCGCGCTGTCACACCAACCTGGGCAATACGCTGCGTGCCCAGGGCCGCATCGACGAGGCGCTTGCCCACTATGAGCGCGCGCTGGCGCTCAATCCCGACTGTCCCGAAACGCCCCTGGCGCGCGCTGTCGCCTGGCTGCTCGCCAGCGATTTCGGGCGCGGCTGGCCCGCCTATGAGGGGCGCTGGATAGAGAAGGCGCAACGCGGCGCCTTTCGCGAGTTCGACGCGCCGCACTGGAACGGCGAGCCGCTGTCCGGCAAGCAAATCCTCGTCTATGGCGAACAGGGCCCGGGCGATATCGTGATGTTCGCCTCATGCCTGCCCGAGCTGATCGAGCGGGCTGGCCAAGTCCATCTGCAATGCCGCGGCAGCACGGCCGCTTTGCTGGCGCGCTCGTTTCCCGCGGCCGCGGTCGCCACCGACCGGATCCCCGAGAGCGGCGCTTGGCGCCCGCCACCGGCGGCGGATTACGTTGTCGCGATCGGCAGCCTGCCACGCTTTTTCCGCACCGATGCGCAAAGCTTCGCGCGCGGCCCGGCACGTTATCTCGCGCCCGACGCGCCTGCGGTGGCGCGCTGGCGCCAGCGCATCGCGGCGCTCGGTCCCGGTCTCAAGGTCGGCATCTCCTGGCGCGGCGGCGCCACCGCCTCGGAGCACAGCCTGCGCGTCATGTCGCTCGCGGACTGGGAACCCCTGCTTCAGACTCCCGGCGTCCACTTCGTGAATTTGCAATACGGCGATTGCCGCGCCGAGCTCGCGGCGTTGCGGGAGACCTCGGAAATCGAGATTCACGACTGGGACGACGCCGATCCGGTCAAGGATCTCGACGGCTTCGCGGCGCAGATCGAAGCGCTCGATCTCGTCATCTCGGTGGCCAACACGACGATTCATTTCGCCGGAGCACTCGGCAAACCGGTCTGGAACCTGGTGCCGACGGCGCCCAGCTGGCGCTGGCAGCTGAGCGGCTCACGCTGCCTTTGGTATCCCTCGGTTCGCATGATCCGCCAGCGCCCCGACGAGCCCTGGCGCCGCGTGATCGAGGGCCTCTCGGCCCAGTTCACCGAGCGCGTCGCCGAGCGCGACGGCGCCGTGCCGGATGACGCCTCGCCTTCCCTGCGCCCCGATTGGCCGAGCCAGGCCGCACATATCGGGCTAACCGGTCCTTAACCATACCGTCCTAGCGTTGATCGCACCGCGCCCTTGCCGAGCGGACCATCATGACCGAAGCCCGCAAGCTGTTCGACGACGCCCTGCAACGCCACACCGCGGGCGACCTCGACGGCGCGCAGACCCTCTATCGGCGCCTCGTCAAGTCCAGCCCCAAGCACGTCGACGCGCACACCAACCTCGGCCTGGTCCTGACGCAACAAGGTCGCCCCGCGGACGCGCTACCGTACTACCGCCGCGCCCTCAAGCTGAAACCCGGTTACGTCAACGCGTTGCTCAATATGGCCGGCGCCTTGCAACGGCTCGACCGGCTCCCGGAAGCCGCCCGCGCGCTCGAAAGCGCCGTCCAGGCGGTGCCGAACGACGCCGGGCTTCATTTCAATCTCGCTCTCCTGCGTCAACAGGCGGGCGCCATGGAGAAGGCGGCGGCCAGCTTTGA
>JAUVWK010000474.1 GCA_030604165.1 Alphaproteobacteria bacterium
CCGATAGATATGGTGCGTCGATAAGTATTGTCAAGTATATACCATAAGTTGTCGGCTCACCCTTTGGTGACCTGGCGCGCTCAGTCCGGCGCCAGCAAGGCGATCAATCTCTCCATATCGGCCGGCACCGGGCTCTCGAATGCGAGCGGCGTACCCTTGACCGGATGGCGGAGGTCGAGCCGATAAGCGTGCAGCGCTTGGCGCTTCCAGGATTTCAGATAATCCCGCGCCGTCGGTGAGAGGGCCGCCAGGCGACCCGCGCGGGCCGTGCCGCCATAGAGCGGGTCGCCGAGCAGCGCGTGACCGCGGGCGGCCATGTGCACCCGGATCTGGTGGGTCCGGCCGGTGGTCAGGCGGCATTCCGCGAGGCTGGCGAGGCCGCCACCCAGGCGGCGCAAGGTCCGGTATCGGGTTTGCGCCGGCTTACCGCCCCGCTGCAGCACGGCCATTTTCTTTCGATTGCGCGGACTGCGGCCGATATTGCCCGTGATCGTGCCCTGCGCTGGGCTGGGCGTGCCCCACAGCACGGCGAGGTAGGTGCGGTTCAAGGACCGCGTGGCGAACTGGCTGGCGAGGCCCGCGTGCGCCGCATCGTGTTTCGCCGCCACCAAGAGACCGCTGGTGTCCTTGTCGAGCCGGTGCACGATGCCGGGGCGGCGGACGCCGCCGATCCCGGATAGGCTGTCGCCGCAATGGGCGATCAGCGCGTTGACCAAGGTGCGATCGGGATTGCCTGGCGCGGGATGCACCACCATGCCGGCGGCTTTGTCGATGACGACGATGTCGTCGTCCTCGTAGACCACGGCTAGCGGGATCGCTTGGCCCGTCGGTCGGCGCTCCGTGCTCGGCGGCGGCACCGCGACGTCGATGGTCTGGCCGGGTTTGACCCGATATGCGGGCTCGGCTATCGTCGCGCCGCCGATGCGGACGTGACCGCCCTCGATCAGGGCTTTCAGGCGGGTACGCGAAATGTGGGGTAGCGTCTCGGCAAGGTATTTGTCGAGCCGCGCGCCAGCCGCCGCCGTGCTGACGGGGAACCGGTGACGGGTCTCGCTCGACTTGGTTGCGTTGGCGTTCACGGGCGACACACTGGACTGAATTGATGCGCTTACTCAAGGCCGCTGTCATTGTCATGGGCCTCTTGATCGTGGCCGGCCTGGTGGTCATCTGGCTGAAGATTTATCGCAACGCGACCGAAGTCGGCGAGGCGGCCGACAGCGCGCTTGCCGAGCCGGCGGCAACCGGCGCGGTCGCGCCCCCGCGGCTCACCGCGCTGGGCTTGCCCGAGGGCAGTCGGGTACAGAGCATGACGACGGCTGAGAACCGCTTGATCCTGCACGTGCAAGTGCCCGGCGATACCGAGCGTATCGTGATTATCGATTTGCGCAGCGGCGCGCTCGTCGGCGAATTCGCGTTGGAGGCCGGCCCGTAGGTCGGCATGGTTTGTGCTGTTGCTCAGCCCGGCGCATTTGCGGACGATTGTGGACGCGGCCGAGCGCGCCTATCCGGTGGAATGCTGCGGCTTGTTGGTGGGCCGGACCCGCGTCAATGGCGATCTCGAGGTGACCGAGGTGGCGCCGAGCCGCAATCTGATGGCGGACAAGCGAGGCGACCGGTTCGAGGTGGATCCGGCCCTGCGTCTGGCGCTGCAGCAGCGGTTGCGCGGCGGGGCGGGGCGCGTTCTCGGGCTTTATCATTCACACCCCGACCTCGGTGCGCAGCCTTCCGAGACGGATTTGGAAATGGCCTGGGAGCCGCAGCTCGTCTGGCTGATCACGTCGGTCATCGACGGCCAGGCCGTGCACACGACGGCGCACGTGCTGGAGCCGGACGGCACGCAATTCCGCGAAATCGGCCTACGCACGACCGATTGGCGGCCCTATCCGCGCCGCGACCCCGTCGTGGGAAGCGGCAGGGAGGATTAAGGATGGATTTTCGCAGCGATAACGTGGCGGGTGTCGCGCCCGAGATCATGGCCGCGGTCACGGCGGCCAACAGCGGCACCGCCGCGGCCTATGGCGATGACGCGGTGAGCGCCCGGCTCGACGATGTCTATTCCGCGTTGTTCGAAACCGAGGTGCGGGTCTTCCCGGTGGTGACCGGCACCGTGGCCAACGCGCTTGCGGTTTCGATTCTGACGCCTCCCTATGGCGCCGTCTACACCCACCGGGACGGCCATTTGAACACCGACGAATGCGGCGCCCCGGAGCTGTTCACGGGCGGCGCCAAGCTCGCCGCCGTCGCGGGCGAGTACGGTAAGATCGACCTCGCGGCGCTGCGGCAGGCGCTCCAGACTTCCGGCCAGGGCTTTGTGCATGCCGCGCAGCCGGCCTGCGTGAGCCTTACCCAGGCCACCGAAATGGGGGCGGTGTATACGGCGGACGAGATCGCCGCGATTGCCGCGCTGGCGCGGGAATGGAACATGGCGGTTCATATGGACGGCGCGCGCTTCGCCAACGCGGTCGCCGCGTCGGGCGCTTCGCCGGCCGAGCTCACCTGGCGCGCCGGCGTCGATGTGCTCTCCTTCGGCGCGACCAAGAACGGCGCGCTCGCGGCCGAGGCCATCGTCCTGTTCCGCGTCGCGCTTGCCGACGACCTTGCGTTTCGGCACAAACGGGCCGGCCAGCTGCTCTCCAAGATGCGCTTCGTTTCCGCGCAGCTCGAGGCCTATGTCGCCGACGGGCTATGGCTCAGACTGGCCGGCCACGCCAACGACCTGGCCCGGGCGCTGGCGGAGGGCCTCGCCGCCATCCCCGGCGCCCGCCTGGTGGGTCCGAGCACGGCCAACGAGATTTTCGTCGACCTACCCGAGCAGGTGATCGATGCGCTGAAGGACGAAGGCTTTCAATATTACGGCTGGCCCGAGCCTTGGCAGCACAGCACGACGATCCGGCTGGTGACGCGTCACGATATGGAGGCCGCCGAGGTGGCGCATTTTCTGGCGCGGGCGCGCAGCCTCTGCG
>JAUVWK010000211.1 GCA_030604165.1 Alphaproteobacteria bacterium
CCTCGGCCAGCCGACCGCGCTGCTCCGCCACCACATGTTCGGGCGCCTTGCTGAGGAATTTCTCGTTGCCGAGCTTGTTCTCGATCTTGCCGATATCCTGATCCAGCCGCCCGATCTCCTTTTCGAGCCGCGCCCGCTCCTGGTCGAGGTCGATCACATCGGCGAGCGGCAAGATCACGGTCGCCTCGTCGATCACGCTTTGCACCGCGCCGGTGGGCACCGCGCCGTCGAGCGGGGCGATCTGGCGCAGGCGCGCGAGCCGCGAAATCACCTCACGGTGGCGCTCGGCCCGCGCCATGGTGACGGCGTTCGCGTCCTTCAAAAAGAGCTCAATCTTGGCGCCGGCCGGGACATGCATCTCGGTCCGCACCGCGCGCACGTCGGAGACCAGCCTGACCACCCATGCCATCTCGTCGTCGGCGACCTGGTCCACCAGGGTCTCGGCCAGATCGGGCCAGGGCTCGGAAATCAAGGGCCGCTCGCGCCGCTCATCGAGGCGCCCCCAAAGCTCCTCGGTCACGAACGGCATGAAGGGATGCAGAAGCCCCAGGATGCGCTCGATCACCCAGGCCGCGGTCGCGCGCGTCTCGTCCTTGGCCGGCCCGTCGGGGCCACTCAACACCGGCTTGGAGAACTCCAGAAACCAGTCGCAAAAGACACCCCAGGTGAAATGGTAGACGCTGTTTGCCGCCTCGTTGAAGCGGTACGCCTCGAGCGCCTCGGTGGTCCGTGCCGCGGCGCGCGCGGCCTCGCCGACAATCCAACGATTGACCGTCTCCTGGCACGCCGCGGGGTCGAAATCGGGCGCCCGCTTGCACCCGTTCGCCTCGCAAAAACGCGCCGCGTTCCAAAGCTTGGTGGCGAAATTACGGTAGCCCTCGACCCGGCTTTCGGCGAGCTTGATGTCACGCCCCTGCGCCTCCATCGCCGCCAACGTAAAGCGCAGGGCGTCGGCGCCATATTTGTCGATCAGCTCGAGCGGATCGATCACGTTGCCTCGGCTCTTGGACATCTTCTGGCCCTTGGCGTCGCGCACCAGCGCGTGGATGTAAACCGTGCGGAACGGCACATCGCCCATGACATGCAAACCCAGCATGATCATGCGGGCGACCCAAAAAAAGATGATGTCGAAGCCGGTAACCAAATCGTCGTTCGGATAATACCGCTTGAGGGCCTCGGTTTGCTCCGGCCACCCGAGGGTCGAGAACGGCCATAACCCCGAGCTGAACCAGGTGTCGAGCACGTCGGGATCGCGCGTCAGCGCCGTCGGCTCGCCATAATGGGCCGCGGCCTTGGCCTGCGCTTCGGCCTCGCTCATCTCGACGAATATGGTGTCGTCGGGGCCGTACCAGGCCGGAATCTGATGCCCCCACCAGAGTTGGCGTGACACGCACCAGGGCTGGATGTTGCGCATCCACTCGAAGTAGGTGTTCTCCCATTGCTTGGGCACGAAGCGGATACGCCCGCTTTCGACCGCCTCGATGGCGGGCTTGGCCAGGGTTTTCGCGTCCACGTACCACTGATCGGTCAGCCAGGGCTCGATCACCGCGCGCGAGCGGTCGCCGATGGGCAGCACATGGGCGTGCGGCTCGACCTTCTCGACAAAGCCTTGCGCCTCCAGATCGGCAACGATGCGTTTGCGCGCCTCGAAGCGATCCAGCCCGCGGTATGGTTCCGGCGCGTTCTCGTTGATGCGCGCGTCGGCATCGAAAATGTTGATCATCTCGAGGCCATGCCGGCGGCCCACCTCGAAGTCGTTGAAGTCGTGCGCCGGCGTGATCTTGACCGCGCCCGAGCCCTGCTCGGGGTCGGCATGCTCGTCGGCGACCAGCTTGAGCCGCCGGCCGACCAAGGGCAGCAAGGCATAGCTGCCGATCAGATCGCGATAGCGATCGTCCTCCGCATGTACCGCCACGGCGGTGTCGCCCAACATGGTCTCGGGCCGCGTGGTCGCGACCACCACATGTTCGCCGGTCCGTCCCTCGAGCGGATAGCGGAAATACCAGAGCTGCCCATTGGGCTCGTCCACCTGCTCCACCTCTAGGTCGGAGATGGCGGTGTGTAGCTTGGGGTCCCAATTGACCAGCCGTTTGTCCCGGTAGATCAGGCCTTCTCGATGGAGCGTGACAAATTCGGTGAGCACCGCCTGCGACAGGCCCTCGTCCATGGTGAAGCGCTCGCGCGCCCAGTCGGGCGAAGCGCCGAGCCGGCGCAATTGATTGGCGATGGTACCGCCGGAATCCCGCTTCCACGACCAAACCCGTTCGACGAAGCGCGCGCGGCCCAGCGCCCGGCGGTTGGTGCCCTCTTCGGCGAGCTGACGCTCGACCACCATCTGGGTGGCGATGCCGGCGTGATCCATGCCCGGTTGCCATAGCGCGTCGCGTCGCGCCTTGCGCCGATATCGGGTCAGCACATCCTGCAGCGTGTTGTTCAGCGCGTGGCCCATGTGCAAACTGCCCGTCACGTTGGGCGGCGGCATCATGACGCAGTAAGGTTTGGCGTCGGAGCCCGGCCGGCAGGCGAACGCGCCCGACTGCTCCCACGCCGCGTAGTGCTTGGCCTCTATCTCAGCAGGCCGATAGGTCTTGTCCAGCATCGCTGAACTCTCTCGAATTTCAGATTTTTATCCAGAACGAGAAACGTGCGCCGAAAAGCCGATCCGCGCTCCTTACTTTGCGTCGGGGCGACGGGCGATCCGGTCGATCTCCCGCTGGACCAGGCGCTCAACCAGTTCCGGCAAATTTCCGTCCAGCCACTGCTGCAGCATGGGCCTGAGCAATTCAAGGACGTGTTCCTCGATTGTCTGCCCGCCCGGCGTAATCCGCCGCAGGGTTTCGTCCACCGGCCCTGAATCGACCTTGCGCACGAGACTGTCGAAGGCCGAGGCCGCCGCGGTCTCCGCTCCATCGGCCACGAGGCCCGGCTCCGGTTCGGCGGGCACCTCTTCTACGGCGATCTCGGGTAACACCTCTTCGGGCGGAGCCGGCTCGGCCGTCCGCTGCTTCATTAGCTGATCCAGCTCCGAATCCGACATGGTCGGCGGCGGCGATTCCGGCTCCGGCTCGGGCTCGGGCTCGGGCTCGGGCTGCGGGGCAGCTTCCTGCCCCTCGTTCAAATTGACCACATTGCCCTGATCATCGAGCATCTCGGTGAGGTTGAGCACTTCCTCCCCTTGGACCGGCTGTTCGTCCGCCGCCTCGGTCTCGGCTACCGGCTCGGCCGGCTCGCCCCCTGCCTCTGCCTCTGCCTCTGCCTCGGGATCCGCGTCGGGCGCTGCTTCCGGCGGCGCGGCATCGCTCGCGGGCTCCGCATCCTCGGAAATAATGCGACGGATGGAAGCCAGAATTTCTTCCATCGAGGGTTCTTGCTGAGTCTTAATATCGGCCATGAACTGCTCTATAGCGGTCGAACGGGCGCTGAACCAGGGACACTACGGCAACAATTTCAAGATTGCCAGCGCCAAGGCGCTCGCTCCCGCCATTTATTCCAGCTTGATCGACAAGCCAAACAATTTGTCCCGAATAACCCGGTAATAAGCTTCAACATCATAGACTTCCACCGGCAAGCCGAGGCGTCCGGCGGTCAAATCACCGGTCGTAGACTTGACCCAATAGCTGGACACGATCTCATCACGTCGAGCCCGCACCAGATTGACTTGCGCGCCGAACATCTCCTGCTCGGCATCGAGCACATCGAGCGTCGTGCGCAGGCCCACCAGCGCCTCCTGCTCCACGCCCTCGAGCGCGATTTCCGCGGCCCGCACTTGCGCCTCGAAGGCAGTAATTTGCGCCTGCGCCGTGATCAGCGATTCCCAGGCGCGGGTCACTTCCTCCAGCACCGCCCGGCGGGATTCCTCCATTTCGAACCGGCGCTGCCCAACGAGCTGTTTCGAGCGCCGCACATCCGAATGCTCCGCCCCCGCCTGATAAAAGGGCACCGTCACCGTGGCCAAGAGCGACGCGGTTTCCGTTTCGTCGACCACGCTCGAAGGTTCGTAATCCCTGTCGTATTCGCCGCGCAACGAGAGTCGCGGCAACAGGCTCGAGGCGGCAACGTCAACCCCGTCGCGCGCAGCGCGCTCCGTATAATCCGCGCTGATGACCGCAGGATTCCGCTTATTCGCGAATGCCAGCGCCGCGCGCTCGGATTCGGGCGTTCCGGTTGCAGGTTCCGGCCAACCCAGCGTGCCCGGCAAGTCGCCTATCACCTGACGGTATGTCGCGCGCGACGAGATCAGCGCCCCCTCGGCGCGGATTCGGTCCGCCTTCGCTTGAGCAAGCCGAGCCTCGGCCTGGGCAACATCGGTTCGCGTTACCTCGCCCACCTCGAAGCGGTCCCGCGCCGCGTCGAGCTGGCGTCTGAGGACGCGCTCGTTGTTGCGGTTCAGTTCAACCTCGGAGCGGTCCCGGAGCACGTTCATATAGGCGGTTACGCCGTCGAGCAGGATGCCTTGCTCGATCACGGTGAGCTGGGCCCGCTGCGCAAGCACCAGATTCTCTGCTTGGCGTGTCTCCGCGACCGTGCGCCCGCCTCGATACAAAGGCTCGGTCACGCTGAGCGAAAAGGAGCGCGGCGTCGTCGTGGCTTCGGTCGTGCTGCCGGAAATGTCGCTCGTCGTGTCGCTTACGCCGGCGCTGCCTTCGAACTGGACGGTCGGCCGCCAGCCGGAAAGAGCATTCGAGACGCCTTCGTCGGTTGAACGCAGTTCCGCGCGCGCGGCCAACAGCGTCGGGTTGTTCGAATATGCCACGACGAGCGCTTCCTCGAGGGTTTCGCCGGCGCCGGGACGGGCCGCCCCAACAACGGCGAGCGCGAGCGCGGCGCTCAACACCAGCGCGAGCCTTCGGTGGCTGCACCACGCCCAGGCCCGGATCATAGGTCTTGCCACGGCCACCCGCCTTCAAACCGTCGGTGCAGAGAAGCTGAATGGAAAGCCGAGCATTTCGTGTTGCACCACACCAGGCTCCGTGCCGGAGATAGCCCTCAAAATACGAAGCCGGCCGGCGCCTCGATATCCGGCAGCGGCGGCACCGCCGCCTCGAAGACGGGGCGGTGCGACAGCTTACCGCCGTATTTGACCCACAGGGTGGCACTATCCACCTGGCCGGGCTCGCGGAGCACCGCCACGAGACGACCGCCCTCGGCAAGTTGATCGGCCATGGCAGGTGGCAAGTGATCGATCGCGCCGCTGAACAAGATCACGTCGTAGGGCGCCTGGCTCGGATGACCGCCAGCCAGCGGGCCGCTCACCACAATCACGTTGTCCGCCCCGACATCGGCAAGCGCCGCTCCAGCTTGCGCCGCCAACGCCTCGTCGGACTCGAGCGCCACCACCGTTCCCGCGAGACGACCCAATAGAGCCGAGGAATAGCCGGTCGCGCAGCCCACGTCGAGCGCCACGTCGTCGGAGCGGACCTCGGCGATTTGCAGCAATCGCGCCACAACCCTTGGCTCCATCAAGTGTCGGCCCGGCGCCACTTCGAGGTCCGCGTCGACATAGGCGACCCCCTTCAACCGCCGTGGCACGAAGCGCTCGCGCGCGATCTCCGCCAAGGC
>JAUVWK010000471.1 GCA_030604165.1 Alphaproteobacteria bacterium
CCGCGTTCGGCCACCAGGTCAGCGTGCTGGCGCCGGCACCCGACATCGCGCTCGGCAAGGCGCGGCTCGGCCGGCTGGTCGGCGATACGCCGCCTCTGACGGGCGAAGACGGCGTAACGGTCGCGGTGGGCGGCGAGATCTTCGACGACGCCGGCCCCGTCGCCGATGCGGCCGCGCTCATCGCCGCCCATTACCGGAACGGCACGCTGGAGCGGCTGGCCTGGCTCAACGGAAATTTCGCGGCGCTGATTGTGGACGCGCCGCGTCGGCGCATCGTGCTCGCCAGCGACCGGCTCGGCTCTTACACGCTCTTCGTTTGGCGGCGCAACGGTGCCCTCGCCGTGGCCTCCCGGCTCGACGCGCTGCTCGCCGACGACCGGGTGCCGCGGCGGCTCAGCCTGCAAGGCGTCACCGAGCTGCTTTGCTATCAGCGCACGGTGGCCGATCACACCCAATACGCCGATATTCGCGCCCTGCCGGCGGCGCAGATCTGGACGGCGCAGGACGACAGCTGGGACGAGCGGCAAACGCGCCGCCTCGCCTGGCGCGGGAGCGACTTCGACGAGGCGGAGGGCGCCGAGCGCTTGGCCCATGGCATGGTCACGGCGGTGCGCCGGCGAACCGCCGACGCGGCCCGCCACGGCTTGCTGCTCTCGGGCGGGCTGGACGCGCGCTGGGTCATGGCGGCGGCGCGCAAGGCCGGGGCCGCGCTGTCGTGTCTCACGCTTGCGAGCCACGACAATCTGGAGGTCGCCGTCGCCCGTGAAAGCGCGGCGCGGGCCGGCATGACGTTTCAATTTCTGCCCAATCCGCCGGGCCAATTGTCGGCCAATCTCGACGCCGCGACGCGGGCGAGCGACGGGCTGTTCAGCGCGCCGCTCAACCTGTTCGGGGCACTGCCCAAGATCGCCGAAAGCCACGACGTGCTGCTCTCGGGCCACGGGCTGGACTACACGTTGCGCGGTTACTATCTGCCCTGCGTCACGCCGCACGTGGCGGGCTCGGTCACCCGTCTGCCGAAGCTCCGGGCCATTCCCGACGGCCGCCCGCAAACAGTGGCGGATAGCCTGCGCGTCGGCATCGGGCGCGCGGCCCTGGCTGGCGTGCTCAGCGCGGCGGCGCGCGCGGGCTGGGACGAGCGGCGCGTCAACGCGATGGCGGCGGCGTTGGCATCGGTCGATATCGAAGACCCCTACGACGCGTGGGATGCTTTCCTGTTGCACAATCTCGGGCGTCATTACGCCTATAACGACTTCGTGGCGATGCGCTCAGTGATCGTCCACCGGCCGGTCACCTTCGATCCCGACCTGTTCGACCTTTACCTGGCCATGAAGCCCGAATGGCGCGCCGCCGGGCGCATGGCGCACACCGCCATGAAAGCGCTCGGCCCCGACCTCATGGCGCTACCCGACGCCAACAGCGCCCTTTCGGCGAACCATGGCTTCGCGACCCAGATCCTGTTGCTCTTCGCGCGCGCCGCGGTGCGGCGGGTCGGTCTGATGCGCAATCCGCTGCTCGCCGATCCGACCTGGAGCCACGGCAGCTGGAGCAACTATGACGAGCTGTTGCGCCGCGACGAGCGCTTCGTCGCGCGCCTCAACGGCTTGGCGCAAAATCCGGCGCTGCTCGATAGCGGTCTGTTCGAGCCGCAGGGTCTGGCGCGCGTCGTGGACGAGCACCTAGGCGGACGGGCGAGCCACCGTAAACTGCTGTTGCAGCTGCTCACGCTCGCGAGCTGGCTCGAGCAGCATGACTACACGGGGCTCGTGCGCGATGGCTGAGTTCACGCCGGCGGGTTATCGGGCGCTGCTTGGCGCCTTCGCCGAGCGCGGCTACGCGGTGCGCGGCTTTGCCGACGTCGCACCCGAGGCGCGGCATTTGATTCTGCGCCACGATATCGACGTCTCCATCGAGGCCGCGCTCGCTATCGCCGAAATCGAGCGCGACCTCGGCGTTGGCGCGAGTTACTTCGTGCGTCTGCGCAGCGGTCTCTACAATCCCTTCGAGCCCGCCAACCGGGATGCCCTGCTGCGCTTGCGCGCCATGGGGCACGAGGTGGGTCTGCATTTCGACGCCTCGCTTTATGGCGAGGACGAAGCCCAGCTCGATGCCGGCGCGGAACGGGAATGCACCGTTCTCGAGCAAATGCTCGAGGCGCCCGTGACGATGATCAGCTTTCACCGGCCCGCGCGCGCCTTGCTCGGGCTGGCGCGCCGCTTCGCCGGGCGGGCGCACGCCTATGAGCCGCGGTTCTTCCGCGCGATGGGCTATTGCAGCGACTCGCGCGGCGGCTGGCACCACGGCCATCCGCTAGAGCACGCCGCCGTGGCGGCGGGCCGGGCGCTGCAGCTTCTGACCCATCCCGTGTGGTGGACGGGGCGGCCCGACGCGGACGTGACGGCTCGTCTCGAGGACTTCGTCGCCGCGCGCGCCGCGGCCATGCGGCACGAGCTCAGCGCCAACATCGAATCCTATTCACCAACGCCCGCCCTTGGAAAGGAGCGTTAATCGCTCGATGAGTGATCCGAGCCATATTCTCGGCCTTCATGACGGCCACAATTGCGGTGCGACAGTAAGCCGCGATGGCCGCGTCGTTGCCGCGGTTTCGGAAGAACGTTTGACCCGCCACAAGAATGAGGTCGGCTATCCGCGGCGTGCCATCGAGGAGGTGCTGCGCCTCGCCGGCATCGGCGCGGAGGAGCTCGACGAGGTCGCCTACGCCTCCAACTTCATGCATTCGCCGGATTACCTGCGCGATCTCGAGCCCTGGTACATGGTCGGCCTAGAGAAGCAGCGCGCCGCCGCCCTGCAGCCGCAGGATTACCGCGAGGTTATCTTTCGCATGCGTCATCAGGAGCGCATCGCCGCGGTGTGCGACCATCTCGGTTTGCCGGCGAAGACGGTCTACTTCGTCGAGCACCACCTTGCCCATCTCGCCGCCGCCTACTACACCGCGCCGAACGTCGAGCCGG
>JAUVWK010000454.1 GCA_030604165.1 Alphaproteobacteria bacterium
GGGAGACTGGTGAGCCACCGTCAAATTCGTGAACGTTATCCGTCTTGGCGCATTCACCAAAGCCGAAATTGTCGTCCGACTCCCGCCAAATACGTTAGTGCGATTCGCGCGGCACCGCGGCGCCGCGCTTGCCGACTAGGAAATCGAGATCGACGCCTTGGTCCGCCTGTAGCACGTGATCGAAATAGAGCCGTTGTTAGCCGCCCATCATCGGCGGCGCGGGCGGCGACCAGGCGGCCCGGCGGCGCACGAGCTCATCCGCCGCGACCTCGAGATGGAGGCGGCGCCCGGCGACGTCGAGCTCGATCATGTCGCCCTCCTGCACCAACGCCAGCGGCCCGCCGGCCGCGGCCTCGGGCGCGACATGCAAGACCACCGTGCCGTAGGCCGTGCCGCTCATGCGCGCGTCCGAGATACGCACCATGTCCTTGATGCCGCGCTTCAGGATCTTGGGCGGCAGGCCCATATTGCCGACCTCGGCCATGCCGGGATAGCCGCGCGGGCCGCAGTTCTTCAACACCATGACGCAGTGCTCGTCGATGTCGAGGTCGGGATCGGCGATGCGCGCCTTGTAGTCCTCGATGGTCTCGAACACCACGGCGCGGCCCTTGTGCTGCATCAGTGCGGGCGTCGCGGCCGAGGGCTTGAGCACGGCGCCGCCCGGCGCGAGATTGCCGCGCAGCACGGCGATGCCGCCGCTCTCGGTCAGCGGCTTGTCGAGCGGGCGGATCACCTCGGCGTTGTAGCAGGGCGCCTCGGCGCAGTTCTCCCAGATGGTGCGGCCGTTCACGGTCAGGGCATCCTTGTTGATATGCTCGCCGATGGCCCGGATCACCGCCGGCAGCCCGCCGGCATAGTAGAAGTCCTCCATCAGAAAGCGGCCCGACGGCATCAGGTCGAGGATGGTCGGCACGTCGCGGCCGAGCCGGTCCCAGTCGTCCAAGGCGAAGTCGACGCCCATGCGCCCGGCGATCGCCAACAGGTGAATCACCGCGTTGGTCGAGCCGCCGATGGCGCCGTTGACGCGCACCGCGTTTTCGAACGCCGCGCGGGTGAGGATCTTGGAGATGCGCAAATCCTCGTGCACCATCTCGACCGCGCGCCGGCCGGCCATTTGCGCCAGCACGTTGCGCCGCGAATCGACCGCCGGGATGGCGGCGTTGTGGGGCAGCCCCATGCCCAGGCTCTCGGCCATGCTGGCCATGGTCGAGGCCGTGCCCATGGTCATGCAGTGGCCGGGGCTGCGCGACATGCCGGCTTCGGCGTCCATGAAATCGGCGAGCGACATCTCGCCGCCCCTCACCGCCTCGGAGAAGCGAAACAGGTCGGTGCCCGAGCCCAGCGTCTCGCCCCGGAAGCGCCCGCTCAACATCGGCCCGCCGGAAACCACGATGCTGGGCAGGTCGCAGCTCGCCGCCCCCATCAGCAGCGAGGGCGTGGTCTTGTCGCAGCCGGTGAGCAGCACCACGCCGTCGATCGGATTGGCGCGGATCGATTCCTCGACATCCATGCTCGCCAGATTGCGGAACAGCATCGCGGTCGGCCGCAGGTTGGATTCGCCCAGCGACATGACGGGAAATTCCAGCGGCAGGCCGCCGGCCTCGTAGACGCCCCGTTTGACCTTTTCGGCGATCTGCCGGAGGTGGGCGTTGCAGGGCGTCAGCTCCGAGAAGGTGTTGCAAATCCCGATCACCGGACGGCCGTCGAACAGGTCGGCGGGCAGCCCCTGGTTTTTCATCCAGCTGCGATGAAGGAAGCCGTCCTTGTTGGCGGTCCCGAACCATTCCTGCGAGCGCAGCTTGACGGGTTTCTTGGCCATGCCGTTCGATACTCCGTCGCGTGTTGTTTTGCCCGGGCGCCCGCGATTAGTCGAGATATTGCAGATATTGCGCGACGAAATCGAAATCGACCAGCTCGATATAGGCGTCCGTGAGCTGCTTGGTCAGCGGCCCGGGCAGCGCGCCGTCGCCGGCGGCGATGCCGTTGACGCTGCGCACGGGCACGATGCAAAAGCTGGTCGAGGTGATGAAGATTTCGTCCGCGCTATAGGCGTCGTAGAGATCCAGATCCTTCTTGACCACGGGGATCCCGTTGGCCTCCGCCAGCTCGATCGCGGTCTCGCGGCTGACCCCGCACAGCACATATCTGTCTTGCGGCGTATAAAGGACGCCGTCCTCGACGAGGAACAGGTTGGAGCCGACGCCCTCGCACAGATTGCCGTTGCAATCGAGCAGAATGGCCCAGGCCTTGGGGTCCTGCCGGCGCACCTCTTCGTGCGCCACCATCAAGTTCATGTAGTTGTGGGTCTTGGCCCTGGGCGTCAGCGCATCCGGCGCGACGCGGCGGATCGAGGGCACGACGACGGCGATGCCGTCGCGGAAATAATGCGCCCGCGGCTTGAGCGGCAGCGGCGTGCACTCGACGATCACCGTGGGGCCGGAGGACTCGTGTATCTCGCCGCCCACGGTCTCGAGCCCGCGCGAGATGCGCTGCGAGACCCAGTAATCCTCGTTCTTGTCGATCAAATGCAGATTGCGCTCGAGCACGTCCTCGGTGATCGCCTTCATCTCAGAGACGCTCAAGCCGGGATCCATCTGGAGATATTTGAGCGATTTGTAGAAGCGGTGCAAGTGCTCGTCGAGCTTGAAGATACGATGGCCGAAGGTCCGCGTGGTGTCGAAGGCGCCGTCGCCATATTTGAAGCTGCGGTCGCGAAACGAGACCACGGCCCGGCTCTCGGGCACGATCTCACCGTTGAAATAGACGACACGTTCGTTCTGCAACTCGGCCATGATCTCGTTCTCCCCAGCCCCGCGCGAGCGCGCGCGGCGGCGTCCTGGTCTTATTAGAAGTGGGCCTCTTTTTCGCCGGCCGTCTGTTCGAAGCCGAAATAGGCCTGTTCGAGCTCGTCGTCGGTAAGCTCCGAGCTCTTGCCCTGGAGCACGATCTCGCCGTTGCGCATGATATAGATGCGATCCGCGTTCTCGAGCGCGCGGTGGGTGCTCTGCTCGACGATCAGCAGGGTGATGCCTTCCTGGCGCAGCGAATGGATGATGTCATAGACCGTATCCA
>JAUVWK010000293.1 GCA_030604165.1 Alphaproteobacteria bacterium
CGCCTGGCCGGCGTCAATGTGCCGATCCAGCCGTCCTACCACCAATATTTGGTGACCGAGCCGATCACCGGGCTCTCGCCCGACACGCCGACGATTCGCGACCCCGATCACCTGACCTACTTCAAGGAAGAGGTCGGCGGCCTGGCGATGGGCGGCTACGAGCTCAATCCGCGGCCTTATCGGGTCACGCCCATACCCGACGACCACGCCTTCAAGCTCATGCAGGAAGACGTGGATCATTTCGAGCAGTTCATGGCGCCGGCGATGGCGCGGTTTCCGGCCCTCGAGACGACCGGGATCAAGACCTGGTTCCACGGTATCGAATCCTTCACCGAGGACGGCATGTTCATCCTGGGCGCCGCCCCGGAGCTCAGGAATTTCTATGTCGGCACCGGGTTCAACGCGTTCGGCATAGCGGCTGCGGGTGGCGCGGGGCAAGCGCTGGCGGCGTGGATCCTCGCCGGCGAGCAGCCGTTCGATCTGTGGGCCGCCGATATCCGGCGCTTCGCCCAGTTTCATCGGTCCGACGATCAGCTCTGCGCGCGGGCGCTCGAAGGGCAGGCGCGTCACTACACCATGGGGTGGCCGTTCGAGGAAATGTCGGCCGGGCGGCCCTTGCGATTGAGCCCGGTCCACCACCGTCTGACGGCGGCGAGAGCCTGTTTCGGCCAAAAGTTCGGCTGGGAAAGGCCCAACTGGTTTGCCCCCGATGGCGTCGAGCCCAAGGACGAACACAGCTTCGGCCGGCCCAATTGGTTCCCCCATGTCGGTGCGGAACATCGCGCCTGCCGCGAGGCCGCGGCGCTTTTCGATATGTCTTTTTTCTCGAAGTTCGTGCTTCTCGGGCGCGACGCGGCGGCGGCGCTTCAGGCGATCTGCGCCAACGATGTCGATACCTCTGCGGGGCGCATCACCTATACCCAGCTGCTCAATTCGCGCGGCGGTATCGAATGCGATCTCACGGTCGCGCGGCTCTCGGCCGAGCAGTATTACATCGTCACCGGCACCGGCTTCGCCACCCACGACTTCGCTCATATCGAGCGTCATATCCCGCCGGACGCCCAGGCCTCGCTGCTCGATGTGACCTCCGCCTACGGCACCCTGGCGCTCATGGGGCCGCGGGCGCGGGAGATTCTGTCGGCGGTGGCCGAGGGCGAGCTCGGCAACGAGGGCTTTCCCTTCGGGGCGGTGCGCGAAATCTATGTCGATGGCGCGCCGGTGCGGGCGATGCGCATCACCTTCGTCGGCGAGCTTGGCTGGGAACTGCACGTGCCGAGCGAATATATGGTCCAGGTCTATGACGCCTTGAAGGCGGCGGGCGGAGACTTCGGCTTACGCGACGCCGGCTACCGCGCCACCGATTCGCTGCGACTGGAAAAGGGTTATCGCGTGTGGGGCGGCGACGTCGGTCCCGACTACACGCCCTACGAGGCCGGTCTGGGGTTCGCGGTCTCCTTGAAGAAGAACGTCCCGTTTGTCGGCCGCGACGCCTTGCTCAAACAGCGGGGCCGGCCGCTAATCAAGCGCTTGATGACCTTCACTATCGACGATGCGGACACCATTCTGCTGGGGCGCGAAACGATTTACCGGGACGACGAGCGTGTCGGCTGGATCACCACGGCCGGGCACGGCCATACGGTCGGAAAAGATATCGGGCTCGGCTATGTGCGCAATGAGGCCGGCGTCACGGACGATTATCTCCGCGCGGGCCGCTACGCCCTCGAAGTCGGCACCCGCCTGGTGCCGGCGACCCTGCATATGCGGCCGCTCTACGATCCCGACAACCGTCGGGTTCGCGCTTGATCGCTGGCCCCCGCCCAAGGCCGGCTAGCGGTCGTCGGAAATATCCAAGCCTTTCAAGGTACTCGTTAAACGGGCGAATCGTCCCAGCTTTCCGCGCGGCGGGAACGCTTGTATAAGAATATGATCCAGGAGAGTGGTCGAGCGATGGCAAGGAACCGGAGTCAGTCGAGCGGCGGCCCCTCGGGGCCGCGCCCGGACCGAGGGAAATCGACGGATCAAGTCGAGGCGCCAGCGGGCGGCAAAGCGCTGCCCGAGCGGCGCCCCGCGAAGCTCGCCTGCCGCAACGTCTGGAAGCTGTTCGGGTCCGACGCGAAGCGTTTTCTCAAGCGGCACGATTACGCGCCGACGGCCGAGCAGATCACGCAGGCGGGTCTGATCGGCGCGGTCCAGGACGCCAACTTCGACGTCGCCGAGGGCGAGATCTTCGTCATCATGGGGCTCTCGGGCTCAGGCAAGTCGACGCTGGTGCGCTGCATGTCGCGGCTCATCGAGCCCACCGCCGGCGAGACGTTTTTCGACGGACAAGACCTCCAGAAGACACCCGAGAAGGAGCTGATCGATCTCAGGCGGCACAAGATGGGCATGGTGTTCCAGCACTTCGCCCTGTTGCCGCACCTCACCGTTCTCCACAATGTCGCGTTTCCGCTCGAGATTCAGGGGGTCGATCGGCGCACGCGCGAGGCGCGCGCCCGCGAGGTGATCGAGCTCGTGGGGCTCAAAGGGCGCGAGCGCTACTACCCGCGGGAGCTGTCGGGTGGCCAGCAACAGCGCGTCGGCCTCGCCCGGTCGCTCTCGGTGGAGCCCGAGGTGTGGTTCCTGGACGAGCCCTTCTCGGCGCTCGATCCGCTGATCCGGCGCGAGATGCAGGACGAGTTCTTGCGCCTGCAGAACATGCTCCAGAAAACCATCGCCTTCATCACCCACGATTTCGACGAGGCGATCCGCCTGGCCGACCGGATCGCGATCATGAAAGACGGCGTGATCGAGCAGATCGGCACCCCGGAGAACTTGGTCACCAGCCCGGCTACCGATTACGTCGCCGAGTTCACCAAGGAGGTTTCGCGCGCCAAGGTGCTCTCGGTCCGCTCCATCATGGAATCCGCGACGGAAGCCACGTCGCCGCAAGACGCCGTTTCGGCCGCTGCCAAGATCGAACAGGTGGCCGCGCGCGTCTTCGACCAGGAGACACCGGTGCCGGTTGTGGATGCCGAGGGCCGCCTGGTCGGCGTGCTCACACGCGAGGCCGTGCTCAAGGTGTTGGTGCGCCGGCCCGAGCCATGAGTGTGCCTTCCGTAGGCGCCGCCGCCCCCCTCGGTTTTCTGCGCAACCCGCGCAGAGCGGTCTTTTTCGGCTTGCTCGGGGCAATCGTCGTGCTGGCGTTCTGGATCCCCGACCTGCTTCCTTGGGCGCACGAATATCCGCATCTGTGGATCGCCCCCATCAAGGATTGGGTCGGCGGCTTCATGGACTGGCTGGTCAAGGAGTTTGACCTCGGGCTCTTCACCTTCCAGGAGTTCACGCGCGGCATCTCGTGGCTCATGAACTGGCCGCTCAAATTGCTGAACTGGTCGCTCTGGAAGGGCTTCGAAGTCAACAAGTCGTTTGTCATTCCGTCGGTGTCGTGGCTCGGTTTGAGCCTGACACTGGTGATCGCCGGGTACGTCCTGGGGGGCTGGCGGCTCGCCGCGCTCAATGCGGCGTGCTTCGCCTACATTGCGTTTTTCGATCTTTGGAAGAGCTCGATGATGACGCTGGCCTCGATCGGGATCGCCGTGCCCTTGGGCTGCGGTCTCGGCCTGGCGATCGGCATCCTGGCGTATCGCCACCGGCCCGTCGAGCGCGTGGTCACACCCATGCTCGACTTCATGCAGACGATTCCGGTCTTCGCCTATCTTGTACCGATCCTCTTCCTGTTCGGGTTCAGCCCGGTCTCGGCGATGGTCGCCACCATTATCTACGCCATGCCGCCGATGGTGCGCGCCACCATCCTGGGATTTAAGAGGGTCTCGCCGGAGATCGTCGAGTTCGGCCGCATGGCCGGCTGCTCGCCGCGTCAGCTTACCTGGAAGGTGATGATCCCCGCGGCCCGGCCGATGCTAATGGTCGGGGTCAACCAGGTGATCATGCTCTCGCTCAACGCGGTGATCATCGCCTCGTTGATCGGTGCCGGCGGCTTGGGCTTCGACGTTTTGAAGTCCTTGCGCACTTTGCACGTGGGCGACGGGCTCGAAGCCGGCGCGGCCATCGTCTTCATCGCCGTCGTGCTCGACCGCATGACCCAGGCTTTCGCGGCCAAGCCTCCGCCTGAGCATGTCGAATCCGCCAAGAGTTTCTGGCGCCGCCATCCCTACCTAATCGTGGCGCTTGTGCTGGTCATCGGCACGCTCGTCGCCTCCTTCGCGCTGCCGTGGCTGCACATCCTGCCAAGAAGCGCGACCGTGACCACAGGGCCCTGGTGGGACCGACAGATCGAATACATCACCATCAACTTCTATGACGTCCTGGATGCCATCAAGACGTTCCTCTACCTCTACATCCTGAATCCCTTCAAGAACTTCCTGCTCGGCATTCCGTGGAGCGTGGTCGTGGCTTTCCTGGCGATCGTGGGCTGGCGGCTCGGCGGCTGGC
>JAUVWK010000505.1 GCA_030604165.1 Alphaproteobacteria bacterium
CTCGGCCTTCGCCGAGCTGGATGCGGCGGGGCACCTCTCCAACATCGACCAGCCCGACGCCTTCAACCGGGCGATCACCCGATTCCTCAGCGCGGGCGCGGAGCCGCGGTAGGGCGATTCGCGAATCCGTGGAATCGCTTAAGGCCGCGACCGCGGCCCGCCGGTTATCCGGCGCGCCGGCGCAGGTGCGGACCGTCAGGTCCGCTGCCGTGAGCAATAAAAGCTAGCGCGGCTCTCTCACCACGAGTTGCGCAGCTCGCGCAACTTCAGGAACACCATTTTTTCGTTGGGCTCGTCGGGGAGGTCGGGAAAGGCCTCGCACAGCCGCTTGATCACGCTCGGGTTGTGCAGTCGAAAGAAGGTGTTGACCTCCTTCTCGAGGGCGAGGGTCGAGACCATCGCATTATCCGCGTCTTGTTCACTGACCTCGCCGAGCAGCGCCTTGGCGCGCGCATTGTCGGGCTCGCGGTCGAGGGTGAACTGCAGATTGGTGGTGGCGTAATCGTGGCCGGGATAGACCAGGGTCCGCTCGGGCAGGGCCGCGAGCTGCGACACGAAGGTGTCGTAAAGCTGCTCGGGGTGGCCGCCGCCATGGCAATTGCCGGCGCCGGCGTTGAACAAGGTGTCGCCGCAGAACAGCGCCGGCGTGTCGGTGTGGGCCAATAGGCAGACATGGCTCATGGTGTGACCGGGGGTATCGAGCGCTTCCAGCTCCACGGTGTTGCCGATCTTGATCACGTCGCCCGCGGCGAGACCGCGGTCGATGCCCGGGATCTTGTCCTTGGCTTTCTCGTGCGCGAGCAGGGCGGCGCCGGTGGTCTTGACCATCACTTTGTTGCCGCCGATGTGGTCGCCATGTTCGTGGGTATTGAGGATCAGGGTGATCTCCCAACCATGGCGCTTGGCGGCGGCCAAGCATTTCTCGTGATCCAGCGGATCGATCGCCATGGCCTGGCCGGTTTGCGGGCAGGCGATGAGATAATTGAAATTGCGGTAGGCGTTCGCGGTCCAGATTTGCTCGACGATCACGGCTGATACCCCCTGGTGACTCGCCCTTGAGGCCGATAGGTAGTTCGATAATATAAGTCTGTTCAACGGCCGCGGAAGACCGGTTTTCGTTTCTCCATGAAGGCGCGGCGGCCCTCGACATAATCCTCGCTGGCGAAGCATTCCTCGACCAGCCGCTCGCACAGCGCGTCGTCGAAGGCGGCGCCAACGCGGGTGATCTCGGCCACGGTTTGCTTGACGGCCTTGATGGTCAGCGGCGCGTTCGCGGCGATGGTGTCGCAATAGTCGCGCACATAGGCCGCCAGATCGTCGTCGGCGACCAGGCGGTTGATCAGGCCCATCTGCGCCGCCTCGGCGGCGCTGAATTGCCGCGCGGTGTAGAAGATCTCCTTGGCGAAGGCCGGGCCCACCACGTCGATCAGGGTCTTGAGCCCGCCATGCCGATAGCCGACCCCGAGCTTCGCGGCGGGGATACCGAAGCGCGCGCCGTCACCGGCGATACGCAAATCGCAACTCAGCGCCACGCCGACGCCACCGCCCATGCAATAGCCGCGGATCATCGCGATGGTCGGCTTCGGGCAGGCAGACAAGCGCGCCATCGCGCGATCGGCAAGGACCTCGTAATTGGCGACGGCCTCGGGGCTCGAGCGCTGCTGCTCGAACTGCGAGATGTCGGCGCCCGAAATAAACGCCTTGTCGCCGGCGCCTTTCAGCACGATCACGCGAATGGCGGGCGCGGCCTCGAGCTGGTCGAGGATGGTCGGGATGGCTTGCCACATCTCGACTGTCAGCGCGTTGCGGCGCTCCGGATTGTTGAAGACGACCCAGCCGATCGCGCCCTCCTGCTCGAGGATCATCTTGTCGGTGATGCCGTGCATGGCGTGACTCCGTCGCTGGCGGCGGTGGGTTCAGATTACGCGGCGTTCGCGCAGGTCGGCGATGGCGGCCGCGTCGAGGCCGAGCGCGCCCAAGATGGCGTCGGTATGCTGGCCGATCTCGGGTGTCGCGGCATGGATCCGGCACGGCGTGCGGCTGAGCGCGGTCGCTTGGCCGACCAGCGAGATGGCACCGAGCCGCGGGTGGTCGACCGGCGTGGCGATGCCGAGATGGCGCACTTGCGGGTCGTCGAACATTTCGTCGATGGCATAGATCGGGCCGCACGGCACGCCGGCCTCGTTCAGCAGGTCAACCCACTCGGCGCTGCTTTTTTCGCGCGTGCGCCGGCCGATGCGTTCGTTGAGCGCGTCGCGATTGCTGGAGCGGGCGTCGCCGGTGGCGAAATCGGGGTCGGTAATCAGCGCTTCGTCGCCGATCTCGCGGCAAAGCCGCCGGTAGATCTCGCCGCCCGAAGTGGCGATGTTGATGTGTCCGTCGCGGGTCGGGAAGACGCCGGTCGGGATGCTTGTCGGATGATTGTTACCGGCTTGCGGCGGCACCTCGCCCTTGATCAGCCAGCGCGCCGCCTGGAAATCAAGCATCGCGATTTGCGCTTGCAGGAGCGACGATTGGACCCACTGACCCTCGCCCGACGCTTCGCGTTCGAGCAAGGCGACGAGGATGCCGATGGCCGCGTAAAGACCGGCGCTGAGGTCGGCGATGGGCACGCCGGCGCGCACCGGGCCCTGGCCGGGGAGGCCGGTGATCGACATCAGCCCGCCCATGCCCTGGGCGATCTGATCGAAGCCCGGCCGGTCGCGATAGGGGCCGTCCTGGCCGAAGCCCGAGATGCTGGCATA
>JAUVWK010000522.1 GCA_030604165.1 Alphaproteobacteria bacterium
CGCGCGCCGCCTGGGGCATGAGCCTGGCCCATGCGGGGCTCGCGATTATTATCGCGGGTCTCGTGGGCGCGAGCAGCTGGCGCACGGAATCGATCCAAGTAATGCGCGTGGGCGAGACGGTCGAGATCGGCGGCTACTCGCTGCTGATGACCGGCGTCGGCGAGGTGCAGGGGCCCAACTACGTCGCCGAGCAGGCGGAGTTTCGCATCGAGCGCAACGGCGCGTTGGTGGCGCTGCTTTATCCGGAGAAGCGCTTTTATCCGGTGCAAGGCACGCCGACGACCGAGGCCGCGATCCATACCACTTGGCTCGCCGATCTCTATGTTGTGATTGACGATCGGGCCGAGAATGGCGGCATCGCGACCCGGCTATACCACAACCCGCTGGTGCCGTGGATTTGGCTCGGCGCGCTCGTGATGATGGTGGGCGGTGCGGTTTCGCTGAGCGATCGTCGGCACCGCATCGGCGCGCCGGCGCGTCGCCGCGCGAGCGCATCCAGTGCCGGGCGGCCGGCCGCGCAAGGCCCCGGTACGGCGGGGAGCGCCTAATACCATGTCGAGCGGACCGGAAATCGACTCGGAGCAGGCCGCGCTGGACGCGGCCGCGGCCACCGACCAAGCGAGCAAGACCGGCGCCGCCGCCCGGCTGCGCTTCATCCTGCCGGTGGCGCTGTTCGTCGCGCTCGCCGTGGCGCTCGGGGTGCAATTGCTGACGGGCGATCCCGACAAGGTGCCCTCGGCGCTGATCGACAAGCCGGTGCCCGAGTTCGCCCTGCCGCCGCTCAAGGGCTACGACGTCGGCCTGGCGAGCGCCGATCTGAACGGCGGCGAGGTTTCGTTGGTCAATGTCTTCGCCTCGTGGTGCGGACCGTGCCGCATCGAGCATCCCTTGCTGATGGCGCTCGCCGAAGCCGGCGCGGTGCCGCTCTATGGCATCAACTACAAGGACGCGCCCGACGATGCGGCGGCCTGGCTCGAGCGCTTCGGGAACCCGTATGCGAAAATGGGCGCCGACCTCGACGGTCGCGTCGGTATCGACTGGGGCGTCTACGGCGTGCCCGAGACCTTCGTCATCGATCGACGAGGGCGGATCGTCTACAAGCATATCGGCGTGCTGACGCGCGACGACCTGGACGAGACGATCCTGCCCTTGCTCGAGCGGCTGCGGGGTTGACGCGAATGCGCGCGCGAACCAACGTGGCGGCGCTGGCGGTCGGTTTGGCGATGCTGCTTTTTGGCGCGGCGGCGGGATGGGCCTTCCAGGTAGACCAGCCGCTCGATGATCCGGCGCTCGAAGCGCGCGCCCTGCACCTTCATCAACAGCTGCGTTGCCTGGTGTGTCAGGGGCAGGCGATCTCGGATTCGAACGCCGAGCTGGCCCGCGACTTGCGCCAAATCGTCCGCGAGCGCATCGCGGCCGGCGAAACGGACGCGCAGGTCAAGCAATATCTGGTCGCGCGTTATGGCGATTTCGTGTTGCTCAATCCGCCGGTCAAGGCGTCGACCTACGTGCTCTGGTTCGGCCCGGCCCTGATTTTGGTGCTGGGCGCCGCCGGGGTCTTTTTTCTGCTGCGCCGCAGCCGCGGGCGCGCGGTTGCGGCGGCACCGCTCAGCGCGGACGAGCGCCGCCGCGTCGAGGCACTGCTCGATGACGACGACTCCTGAGGCGCACATCGGAGGTCCGCTCGGCGCATGATCTTGTGGCTGATCGTCGGTGTCATGACGGCCGCCGCGCTAGCCCTGGTGCTGGTGCCGCTGGTTCGTCGCCGGCGTGGCGCGGCCTCGCGGGCGGCCTACGATCTCGCGGTTTATCGCGATCAGCTCAAGGAGCTCGAGAGCGACCAGGGCCGCGGTCTGATCGGCGAGACCGAGGCCGTGGCCGCGCGGGCCGAGATCGAGCGGCGAATGTTGGCAACGGCGCAAGGGCCGGAGCAAAGGGGCGCCGACAGCGTGCCGAGCGCGGCGCCGGGGCCGCGCGCCAGCCGCTGGCTTGGTGCCGCGGCGCTGGCCGTCGGCGTGCCGGTCGCCGGCTTGGCCCTCTATCTGTCGTTGGGGTCGCCCGGCTTGCCGAGCCGACCGTTCGCCGACAACGCCGCGCCCGAAAGCGGCGCCGCCACGGCCGGCATGCAGGACTTCGACACCATGGTCGCCAAATTGTCGCGGCGGCTCGAGGCCAACCCGGACGACGTGCAGGGCTGGACCCTGCTCGGCCGCACCTTGATCGCGCTCGAGCGCTATGACCAGGCGGTCGTGGCGTTGCGGCGGGCCGCGGCCCTTGCGGGCGAGGATGCGGCGATCATGAGCGCCCTCGGCGAGGCCATGGTGTTCGCTGCTCAAGGCATGGTCACGCCGGCCGCGAGGCGCGCCTTCGAAGCCGTGCTCGAGCAGATGCCGCGCAACCACGCCGCCCGCTACTATCTCGGCTTGGCGCGCGCGCAGGCCGGAGAGCTGCGCGCCGCGCTCGATATCTGGGGCCCGCTGGCGGCCGAGGCACCGGCCGAGGCACCGTGGCGCGCCGAGTTGGCGCAACTGATAACGAACGCGGCCGAGGAGCTCGGCGTCGATATCGCCACGGTCTTGCCGGCCGAGCCTGAGGGCGTGGGCGCGGTGGCCACGGCCGAACAGGAAGCGACGATCCGCG
>JAUVWK010000355.1 GCA_030604165.1 Alphaproteobacteria bacterium
AGCTGCCAGGTGAAGACGAGGCCGCGGTCGAGGACCTCGCGGCAGAAACGCACGATCCAGTCCTTCTGGATGATCGCGGTGAGGTCCTGGAACGGGAAGTTGCGCGCCCCGTAGCGCCGGATGGCGGTTTCGATCTCGTCGACGACGCGCTTGGGATCGCGCGGAATCCACCTGGGCGTCCACATATTGGGCGCCGAGCAGTAGGTGCACTGGTAGGGGCAGCCGCGGGTCGCGAGGATGGGAACGGTGATTTCGGGCGAGTACATGCCGCCGACGAAGCGGTTCCCGTGATAGCCTGCCACGTCGAAATGATGCCAGGCGGGCGGCTGGATGGTGTCCACGTCGATGCGCCGCGCCCGGCGCCGGTTGACCCGGATGCGGTCCCCGTCCCGGTAGGCGACGCCGGCGATCCCCTCCGGCGGCCGGCCGGCGGCGAGCGCCCGGGCCAGCTCGACGACGGTCTCATCGCCTTCGCCGAGGACCAGAATATCGGCCTTGGACGTGGCCAGACAGAACTCGGGCAGCGAGGTGACGTGCTCGCCGCCGAGGACTACCGTGAGCCCCGGCCGCGCGGCCTTGATGAGATCGACTAGGCGCACCGCTGCCGGCCACTCGTGGGTGAAGATGACGCTGACGCCGACCCATTCCGCGTCGGCGGGGATGCGCCGCGCCACCTCTTCCAGACGGAGGCCGATCAGATAGCCCTTGTAATAGCGAGTCCGGACCCGCGGCCCCTCGCCGACCGCGTCGACCACCTGGACGGCTTGGCCTGCCGTCTCGAGCGCCGCCGCGATGTAGGCGAGGCCAAGGGGTAGGGTTACCGATCCGGTGGCGAACCGGAACGACTCCACCGCAGGCGGCCGAACAAGACAGATCATGGCTCTTCCCCAAAGTGCGGGCGTATCCTGCACCACCGGCCAAGCTAACCCGGTTTTGGGATTTTACAATAGCCGGGCTCGGCCGGCGCCGACGCGCGCGTGACCGCGACTGATCGCCTTCTCGCCGGCGGCGTTCAAGACCTCGAAGGCGCGGTCCGCTGTGTCGCTGTACAAAGTCGCTATGGTCTCGCCGGCCAACCTCGAAAGTCCCACACCACCGATTCACCAACTAGTTCGCTATCCTTTCTAAATCGGATAAGCATCGATCGAAAGCGTGAGTCTAATAACCAAATCGGGGCCTTCCGATAGGGCGCTCGGTGCGTCGGAGACTCCGCCAGCGTCCGATCCGGTATCCGATGACGCTCGTTTGGCGAGTTTCGCCGAGCGTGCCATCGCACCTCGTGTTGCTCCCACGACATTCGGATAGGATAGCCGTGCGTCGCGAAACGAACGCGACGCGGCCGGTGGCGACAGTTCGGGAGCGGCAGGATGAACGCGGCAACAAAGCAGGCGGTGAGCTTCTTCAGCGAGGGGATCAAGCTGGTCGGCGATATCTATTATCCCGACGGCGCGGCGCGCGACCGGAAACGGGCCGGCATCGTGCTTTGCCACGGCTATACCGGCGTGAAGGACCTCTATCTGCCGGACAATGCGCGGCGGCTCAACGAGGCCGGCTATGTGGTGTTGGCCTTTGACTACAAGGGCTGGGGCGAGAGTGACGGTCCGCGCAGCCGCTTGGCGCCGTTCAGCCGCGTCGCCGACGCCCGCGCCGCGCTGACCTTTCTCGGCGCGCAGCCCGAGGTCGACGCGGACCGCCTCGCGCTCTATGGCACCAGCTATGGCGGCGCCACCGCCGTCTGGGTGGCGGCGCTCGATCCGCGCGTAAAATGTGTTGTCAGCGTCGTCGGCGTTGGCCATGGCGCGCGTTGGATGCGCAGCGTGCGTCGGCCCGACGAATGGCACGATCTGCTGGAGCGCGCTGCGGCCGACCGGATCAAAAGCGTGCTGACGGGTGAATCCGAGCTGGTCGAGCGCGACCAGGTGCTGCTGCCGGACCGCCAGTCGGCTGCGCTGTCGCAGGCCGCGCGGCGCGCCAACCCGGCGGCGACGAACAGCCTGCCGCTCGACTATGTCGACGAGACGCTTTGCTTTCACGCGGAATGGGTGGTCGACAAGATCGCGCCGCGTCCGGCCCTGTTCATCACGACCGACCAGGACCGCCTGGTGCCGCCGGAAGAATCGGAGCGGCTTTACGCCTGCGCCGGGGAGCCCAAGCAGCTGGTTGTGCTGAAGGGCTATGGTCATTACGAGGTCTACGCCGAGCCGGCCTTCGGCGAGGTGATGGGCGCCACCCTGGCATGGTATCGGGAGCATTTGCCGGCATAACGCAGTTTCAATTTGAAGGGCACTGTCCCGCGGCCCGGCAGCGGGGCGGGCCTCGATCACGTCGTGGCTTTGACGCTGACCCCGCAGGATTTCAAGAGGCGCTCGAACTCGACCAAGACGTCGTCCGAGAGACCCTCCATCAGGGCAGAGTCCGCCTTTGCCGTCGCGGCCGTCCCGCCCTTCATCAACAGCTTGCGACGGTCGGCGGCGGACAGCGCCGTGTTGAGCTGCCTGTCGCGTCTTCGCTTCGGTTTCGGATTGGACAGGCGAACCGTTTCGGTGCGGTTCGAGGCGGGCCCCAAGGGCGTTTCCGGTGTTTCAAGATCCTCGAGCGTAAGCGTTTCGATGGTCCGCTCGCGGGCCTTCAGCAGCGCCGGCAGCGCGGGATATCTCGGCGTGTTGATGCCTTTCTCCACCGTGAGAAGGGCGGGGGCCTGACACGCGACAATTTCGCGGTCGCCGCGATCGACACGGCGCTGCACGACGATCCTGCCATCGGCGCCCGGCCGCTCGATCTTGACGACGCGCGAAATGTGGGGGATCGCCAAGCGCGCGGCGACATAGGGTCCGACGAGGCCGGCATTGCTATCGATCGCCTCCCGGCCGCAGAGGATCAATTGAAAGCGCGCCCGGCGCGCTTGCGCGGCCAGGATGGTCGCGGTCGCCCATGAATCCAGCTTGTCGTAATCGCCGCAAACGATATGGGTCGCCGTATCGACGCCTATCGCCAGGCTGCGTCTGAGCTCCGTCTCGGCGGCAGGCCCGCCGAGCGAAACAACCGAAATCTCGGTGTCGCGGTCCTCGTCCTTGATGCGCAAGGCTTCTTCGATGGCCGCTTCGTCGAAGGGGTTGATGGCGTCGACGAGATCGCCGGGGCCGATGTAGTTTTGCTTAGGATTCGCTCCCGTCTGCGCCTGCAGAAATCTTACGGTTTTTGCGAAGACGACGATCTTCATTGGGCGCCGCCTTTCGCGCGCCGTTTGATATGGTCCATAAACCTTGGAATCAGCGCGTTTACGTCGGCCACGATCCCGAGATCGACGCCCTTGAAGATCGGGGCGTCGCGGTCGCTATTGATCGCGACCTTTGTTCTCGCCTGCTCGATTCCCTTGGTGAAATATTCGGAGCCCGAGATGCCACACAGGATGACCAGCTTCGGCGAGATTTTCTTGCCGGTCTGACCGACTTGCCGCGCATAGGGCAGGATGCCGCTGTCGATGACCGGTCTCGAGCCGCCGATCGCGGCGCCGATGAGCGCGGCGAAATGCTCGAACACGACAAGGTTATCTTTCGCCCCGATGCCGTTTCCGACGGCGATGACGATTTCCGCTTCCCTGATATCGAGGGTTTTCGGATCGGCTTTGAGAAAGTCCGTGACCTGAAGGCGTGTGGAAATGGCGGCCAATTCGGTCTCGACTTCATGCACCTGGGCGAGTTGAGGCGGCACCGTTTCCTCCGCTGCCGGCAGGGCCTCGGGGGTCAGCGTCGCCAAGCTCGTGCCGGTCGTCTTACCCGTAATCGTGGCTTGGAGCCTGCCGCTTTGCACCGCCTTGGTGAATTCGACC
>JAUVWK010000523.1 GCA_030604165.1 Alphaproteobacteria bacterium
CCACCTATGTCGAGAGCGACGGGCATGCCGTGATGGTCAAGAAATCCATCATGGGCGCGCTTTCGCTCTATTTGAATTTCATCAACATGTTCGTCCTGCTGTTGCATCTTTTCGGCGGCACGCGCGATTAGGCGAAGCCATCTCGCCAACAAACCACCCGGCGGCGCACGCCAGGTGTTTTTTTGCTATGTCTCAGGGGTAGCGTGAATGACCATGGCGAACAGAGGCACGGAGCGGCCATGAGCGAACGGGTCTGGCGCGACATTGGGTCCAGTGTTCTCGGCTACGGCCTCATGATCGGCGCAATATTCGGCGGCCAGCGCCGGCTGCTCTACTTCCCCGACGGGCTGCGGCGGCCCGAGCCGTCAGAGGCCGACGTGCCGGAGATGCGCGCGGTCGAGCTGGAAACCGCCGACGGGCTCAGCCTGCTGGCCTGGCACACGCCGCCGCGCGAGGGCGGGCGGCCGACGTTGGTCTATTTCCACGGCAATGCCGGCAATATCGCCATGCGCGCCGAGAAGGTGCGCCCCTATCTCGACGCCGGGCTCGGCGTGCTGCTCACCACCTGGCGCGGCTATACGCGCAACCCGGGCCGGCCCAGCGAGCACGGACTTTACGCGGATGGCCGCGCGGCGCTGTCGTTCCTGGCGCGCAACGGCGCGCGGGCGGATGGGCTCGTGCTCTATGGCGAATCGCTCGGCAGCGGCGTCGCGGTGCAGCTCGCCAGCGAGACGCCGCCGGCCGCGCTGGTGCTGGAAGCGCCGTTCAGCTCGATCCCCGACGTCGCCCAGGCGCGCATGCCCTTCGTCCCGGTGGCGCCGCTGATAATCGACCGCTTCGAATCGCGCGCCAAGGTGGCCCAAGTGGCGGCGCCGCTATTGCTGGTTCATGGCGAGCGCGACCGGACCGTGCCGGTGCGTTTCGGGCGCAAGCTGTTCGCGGCCGCGACGGAGCCCAAGGAAGCCGTCTTTATCCCCGGCGCCGGGCACGGCGATCTCTACGAGCACGGCATGGGCGAAATCGTGCTCGATTTCCTGCGTCGCCGCCTCGGGTTTTAACGGCCTATGAGAACATTTTTTTGTCGTGTGGAATCGCTCAGTGCGGCTTGACCGTCCAGGTGTGGCCGCGCCGGAGCAGGGCGTTGAGATCGGTCTCGGTCGCGCCTTGCTTGGCCTCGTCGATCTGCTTATGCACGGCGGCGTCGTAGCTCTCGCCGGGATTGCAATAGAGCACGCCGAGCGCGACCGGATAATCCGGCCGGTCGAGGCCGGCCAGCATGGTGGCGAGCATGCGGTTGGTCTCGTCATGGACCAGGATGTCGGCTTCGGTAACGCCGTTCTCGCCCAGGGTGACGACGTCGAGCTCGAGCGTATCGGTCTTGAGCTTGAGCCCCTTATCGCGCTCGCTGCCGAACAGCAGCGGCTTGCCGTGCGCCACCTGGATCTGGGTGTCGGGGGCGCTCTTGCGCTCGGCGAAATCGCTGAACACGCCGTCGTTGTAGACGATGCAGTTTTGAAAGATCTCGACGAACGAGGCGCCGCGGTGGCCATGCGCCCGCTTGAATATCTCGGGTAACTGGGCCTGCTGGGTATCGATCGCGCGGGCCACGAAGCGGGCGCCGGCGCCGAGCGCGAAGATGGTCGCGGAGACCGCATAATCAACCGAGCCCAGCGGCGTCGAGGGCGAGCGCGTGCCTTGGCGCGAGGTCGGCGAATACTGCCCCTTGGTGAGGCCGTAGATCTCGTTGTTGAACAGCAGGAACTGCAAATCGACATTGCGCCGCAGCAGGTGCAGCAAATGGTTGCCGCCGATGGAGAGCGCGTCGCCGTCGCCGCTCACGACCCAGACGTCGAGCTCCGGGTTGGCCAGTTTCACGCCGGTCGCCACCGCCGGCGCGCGGCCGTGGATGGTGTGAAAGCCGTAGGTCGCCATGTAGTAGGGAAAGCGCGCGGCGCAGCCGATGCCGGAGACGAACACGGTGTTGGCCGGCGCGCTGCCGATCTCGGACAGCGCCTTGCGCACGGCTTTGACGATCGCGTAATCGCCGCAGCCCGGGCACCACCGGATCTCCTGATCGGAGGTGAAATCCTGCGGCGAAAACCGGGATTCGATGACGGCGTCGTTCATCTCAGGCCTCCAGACGGGTGCGTATGGCGTCCTCGATTTCAGCGATCTTGAACGGCTTTCCGGTCACTTTGTTCAGCCCCTCCGCGGGCACCAGATATTGGCTTCTGAGCACGGTCACGAGCTGGCCGGTGTTCAATTCCGGCACGAGAACGCGCTCGAAGCCGCGCAGCAACGCGCCGAGGTTGCGCGGCAGCGGCCACAAATGCCGCAGATGGAGGTGCGAAACGTCGAGCCCCTGGTCCCGCATGTTGTTCACGGCGCGGTTGATCGGCCCAAAGGTCGAGCCCCAGCCGACCAGGGCAAGGCGGCCCTTGTCCACGCCCGAAGCGTCCGCCTGCTCAGGGATGTCGTCGGCGATGCGCGCGATCTTGGCCGCCCGTATGTCGGTCATGCGCTGGTGGTTATCCGGATCGTAAGAGACGTTGCCGCTGTCGTAGTCCTTTTCCAGGCCGCCGATGCGATGTTCCAG
>JAUVWK010000349.1 GCA_030604165.1 Alphaproteobacteria bacterium
ACAACGGGAGCCCGCGCGCGGGTGTACCGAAATGAGGGGGGCCATCCCAGGCCATGCAAACGCTCTTCAAGGATGCCGACAAGGTGATCATCGGCAATGGCGATGTCGTCGAGAAGGCCTCCATTCTGGTCGAAGGCAAGAAGATCGTCGGTGTCGGACGCGAGGTCGGGGCGGAGGGTGCGACCGTTGTCGATTGCTCGGGCAAGACCCTCATGCCGGGCCTCATCGACGTGCATGTGCATATTGCCTTATGGGCGGGCGAAGCCAATTGGGACCACCTGAGCTATATCAAGGATGATTACCTCGCGATCAGGGCCTGCACCTACCTGAACTGGTGGGTCCAAAACGGTTTCACCACGATCTTCGAGCCTTTCGCACGGAACGATATCCCGTTCGAGCTCCGGCGCGCGTTGCGCAACGGCATCGTCAACGGCCCGCGCCTGCTGGTCTCCGGCGGCGCCGTTACGGGTACGGCCTCCATGGCCAAGGCGGTCGGTCCGGTCGAAGTGAGCGGCGCGGACGAGACGCGGCGGAAGGTCCGCGCCTTGACGGGCCACGCCTACGAGGTCGACGTGCTGAAGATCAGAACCACCGCCGAAATGCTCGAAGGCATCGTCGAAAGCCGGCTCATGCTGACGCCCGAGGAGGCCGCCACCGCGGTCGACGAGGCGCACAAGGCCGGCATTCCCGTGCATTCCCACTCCTACGGCGGGCCCGGAGTCCGCCTGGCGATCGACGCCGGCGTGCAACTCATTATCCACGGCCAACCGCTCGGCTGGGAGTTCGAGCCCAACCTGGATTACGGCGACTGGCAGTCGAGCAAGGTCCTTGACGGCGGCAAGTTCGCCGCCAGCGACTACATGGACAATTACGGGCTGATGGCCGAGAGGAAAATTTTCTGGGCGCCGACCTTGAGCTACTACCACAAGATCTACCACGAGCATTGGGACGAATTCCAACGCCAGACCGACCCCTTCACCTGCGGGCGGTCGCAGCTCGTGGCCGAGAATATCGAGCGTAACTTCCGCCTCGCGCATGAGGCCGGCGTGCCGATCGTGCTTGGCAGCGATACCGGCATGCCCTTCACCTACCACGGCGACAGCGCCTCGGAACTCGGCCTTTACCGAAAATTCGGCATGAGCGAGGCCGAATGCATCGAGGCCGTAACCCTGCGCGCCGCCAAATCGCTTTGGATCGACGATCGCACCGGCTCGCTCGAGGCCGGCAAGCGTGCCAATACGTTAATCCTCAACCAGGATCCATTGACCCACATCGCGGCGTTGACGCAGCCCGGCGTCATCGAGCGGGTCTATGTCGACGGCGAATTGCGCGCGGAAAACAATCGGGCCTTGCCCGTCTCGCGCGACGTCATGCTCCGACGCTTCCAATTGTGATCGCTGGCCGGAACCATGGTTCTTGCCAACCCACTCGTGAAGAACAGGGCCGCCCTGGATGACGCCGTCTTCCTTGCCGTGGAGCTCGACACGCTGGGCGAAGACGGCGACTGCGACGCCACGGTCTTCGCGCGCTTTTCCGCGCTGCCTTGGGCCGCGCTGCCTGGGGCCGCGCGCGACGCGCCATCCCTCGTCGCCGCGCTTTGGTTGCGGGCCGGGCTGGTTGCCCCGAGGGCGGCGCTGCGATCCGCCTGGGATGCTCGGCCGGCGGCGCAGCGGCTGCGCCTCGCGGTCGCGATGCTGGAGCTGAAACCGGCGACCGCGATACGGGTGCTCGGCGCGGAGGCGCTCGCGGCGCTGCTGCGCGAGGCGCGCGACCCCGCCTTTCATCGGCTCGTGGCGCGGGCCTTGACGCTTTGCCGCAGCGACGGCGCCGAACGTTGCCTGGCCGCCATGATGCCGGAGGTCCGGGCCGGCCTCGCCCCCCTCCTGGCGGAAGCGGCCGGCGGCGCGCCACGAGCGCACCACGGTCGAGAGATTCCGAATGCCCCCGTCCGCGGCCGATCCGAACCGGGACCGAGCGCGGACCTGCCGTCCGCGGCCGCGGCCGCGCGCATGCCACCTGCGCAATGGTCCGGAATCGAGCGGCGTCTCGGCGCCATGACCGGCTCGGTCAGGCGGGGCCAGGCGCTGTCTCGCTTGGCCCCGGTTGCCCCGGCCGAGCAACTGCCCGCGTTCGGCGCCCTGGCGTCCGAGCTCGCGCCATCGGCGTGGCGCGATCAGGCCAAGGCCGCCTTGTTCGGCCGCGCCCTGGCCGTGGGCCTCGATCCCTGGTCGGTCGTCAAGGGCGCCGACCGCCGCGACGTTCTGGGAGCCTTGATCGGTCAACGCCTGCAAGACGGCCGCTTGGAGGCGCTCGAGCACCGCGCTTGGCGGCGTCTGAGCGAGCTTCAGAGAGTGGCGTTGCTGCGCGCGACGATCGGCCGCATTGCCGAGCTGCCCGACCGGACGCGGCGCGGCGCCGCGCTCACCGCCTTGTGCGAGGCAATCGTCGGGCTGCCCGCCAACCTGGCGCTGATCGTGGCCATTCAGTTCATCAAGACCTTCAACCGCGATGCCGCCCTGGCGCCGCGCCAGCTCTGGCGCCTCACGGAGATCGGCGAGGCCACCGGTGCGCAACGGCAGGAACTGCTGCGGGTCGCGGCACTGGCGTTCTGGCTTCGCGGCAACGATGCGGCCGGCGCGCGCTGCCATGCCGGGGCCGAGGCCTGCGCCAGGCGCGTGGCGACGCAAACGGTTCGGGATTTCCTCGCGGCCACGCCTGCGCCGGCGGGTTCGGAGCCTGAGGCCGCCGTGCGGCGATCGGCCGCCGCCATGGCGATGTTCGAGGCGGACAACCCGGACGCACCGGAGCAGGTCGCCGCCTGCCTCGCCGATTTGGAGCCCGCGTACCGCGGCCGCTTCATTGCCCACTTGATCGCCCAGGGCCAGGCCGCCCACGTCCTGCTCGCCTTGGAGGACACCGCTTGAAAGCAGCCATGACTTGCAACCCGCCATGACGAGCGTGCCGACAATCCTCGTGTCCGGCCCCTTGGGCAGCGGCAAGACCAGCCTCTTGCGACACCTCATCGGCGATAACGCCGGCCTCAGATTCGCCGCCATCGTCAACGACTTCGGCGAGGTCGGCATTGACGGCGACCTCTTGCGCGCAAGCGCGAGCCGCGTGGTCGAGGTGGCCAATGGCTGTATTTGCTGCGCCACGCAAAGCGAGTTGCCGTTCAGCGTGCGCATGATTCTCGGACAATACGACCCCGATTACATCGTCATCGAGATGTCGGGCGAAGGAGACCCCACGCCCGTGGTCCGCGCGCTCAAGAGGCTCGCGCCGTTAATCGTGCTGACGCGCCATGTCGCGGTTCTCGACCTGACGCTCGCACCGGACACCCTGATCGGCGATCACGTGACGCGCAACGCCATCCTCGGCGCCGACCTGCTGGTGCTGAACAAGACCGACCTCGCATCTGCGGCAACTCAGCGCCTGTGGCGGCGGCTCGTCTCGCGCATGAATGCGGCGGCCGAAACCTTGGAGGCGCGCCACGGCGTTATCGAGAGCTCGATTCTGCTGCGCGGCGTGGCGCCACGGGAGCGCCTGCCGGGGGCGGAGCGGCCGACGCACGAGCACCGCCATCGAGCGCTCGAAAGCTATTGCTTCCGCGGCGACCAGGAGATCGAGCGCGCGCGCCTCGCACGGCTGATGGGTCAACATGGCCGCAACTTCATCCGCGCCAAGGGCTTTGTCCGCATCGAGGGGCGGATGCACGAGTTCCAGGCGGTGCGGGGCGGCTGGTCGCTGACGCCGTTCGAGGGCGCCTTGAGCGACGGTGGCACGCGCATCGTCTTCTTGAGCCGCAGCCTCGCCAAGGAGACGATGCGAAGCTTGTGCGAGGCGGCGCTTTCGCCCTCCGGGCAATCGGCCGGATAATGCTCGATACGG
>JAUVWK010000135.1 GCA_030604165.1 Alphaproteobacteria bacterium
ATGAACGGCATGGCGAGGGCGCGGCAGGCGCCGGCAAGGCGCAGAATGTTAGCGAGCGAGCCGCCTTGCACGCGCGCGCCATCCCAGATGCGCTCATGGCTGAGCACGCCTTCGGGGTCGAGAATACTATTTTGCGAATCGGTGTTGATAAACGCGGCGCCGCGCGCGAACAGCCCGGCAAAATCGAGACCCTGCCATTGCGCGTGGAGCTTCGGAACCATCACACCAGTGTGGAATCAGACTGGTGCGATTCCAGGCAAGTGGAAACCGCTCCAGCGACTATCACTCACGACTTGTTTGGGCCGGCAGGGCCACGCATGTAACGGCGCTCGGGGTGATATTGGTGCCTGAACTGGCGTAGCCACCGCCTTATTCTGGCGATCATGGCGGAGTCCGGCAAGCCAGCGAATACGCTACGTGAGACGGTGCGGAACAACAAAGCCACTCCTTACCTGCGGTTATGGACCGCAGTGTTTCTTGCTTCGGCGGATAGGCCCCGCGCGCGGTGGTGACGCCGATGCCCGCTGGTAACAGCGCCAAGCCGACGAGCCACAGACCAAGCCCCAAGGCTTCGCGCGCCACCGCTCGCCTGATTTCGAAAAGCGGCGGCAGCAATACTTAGCGCAATAGTATTAACACGCGGTTGCCTGGCGCGGTCACGCGCAGGGTGGTTAGGGCATCTCCCTTTCGATCTACGCCTCCCGGGGCGCGGCGCATCTACGGTCCAGCTATCTTCTGGTCGCCAATCTTGCCAGCATGAGTAACAAAATATCGATTGTGAGTACAATTAATAGTTTACCGAACGCCGCGGCCGACAATAATTCCGTCTGCTGTCGAATATCCGCCGACCGGGACTCGTCCGGATCCCGCACCCGGATCAGGCGCCGCCCAATTCCTCGCGCGCGGCGCCGATGGCGCGTTGCAGGACGTCTTGCTTCATCGCGATGGTGGGGTCGTTGAACATGACGTTGCCAAGCCAGTCGAAACCAAGCTGGAGCAACGTCTCGTCATCGGCCCTTATTGCCGCCACCCTGTCGTCGTCGATTTGATAGGTGGCCAGAAAGCTGGATTCGAAGACGAAGCGGCGGAAGGCATCGACATCGGTGGAGGCCATGTAGAACATCTTTTTGGTCTGCGTGCTGACGTCCTTGCCCATCGGCCCGCCGAGCGATCGCCACGAGGCCATTTTCATCAAGATGTCGATCCAACGTCGATTGATCAGGTCGTAGGGCGCCACCCCCTGTTCCTGGCGGAACGCCTCGACGCTTTGCTCCTTGGCCTCCTCGTGCCCCTTGCAATGCGTTTCCTTGACCAGGAAATACATATCCTCCCGTTGGTCATGCCCCTTCATCTTGAGCGCCCCCAAACCCAGCGGGTAGTAGCGGCAGGTGACCGGACGCGAGGCGTAAACCGTGCAGCCCACCTCATCATCCATGAAAACGCATGGGCCTGCGCCGTCCTTGCCGGTCATCAGCAGCTTCGCCACGGGCAGGCCGGATCCGGCGTGGATGGCCGGCACCGCGTAACGCGCCACGAAGGCGGCCGGGCGCAGCGCGAAATGCCGCGACAGCGCGAGGATATCGCCGGGCGTCAAGGTGACGTCGGCGCCGTGGCAGCAGACGTTCCAGCACGACACGCCCTTGTGGCAGCGGAAGCTGAAGCGGTCCGACGCTTTGAGCCGGACCGGTTGGACGACGCCGCCTTCGCGGTCGCGCACGCCGTCAAAGATCGTGGCTTCCACATCGCTGGCGCGCGCCTGCCGAGCCGCGATCTCCTGCGCGGCACTCGGCTCCGGCCCGACGGGCGCGTCGTCCGAGTCGCTCAGTTGTTTTTTATCCGGCATTACTTTGCCTCCCGGCCCCGAGCCGGCGATTGGCTCAGTGCCCGTGGTCGACGAGAGCGCTCCAGTCGCGTTTGAAGACGTCCCACTTCTCGGTCTCCGGGTCGTAGCGGGAGTTGACGAAGCAGTGCCAGTTGTCCTCGTCGAGATCGGGATAATCCGCGCGGTAATAGAAGCCCGGATAGCGGGTCTCTTCGCGGAACATGATGTGCCGCAGGTGCAATTCGGCGGTCCAAAGCCGGTGGTAGTTCTCCCAGGCGCGCAACAGTTCGTGGAGGTCCTTGGCGCGCAGGTGCGCGCTGTCCTCCTTGAGCATGGTGAGATATTTCAGGCCTTCGCCGAGCAGCGTGCCGTTGGTCTGATAGTAGGTGGCGACGCCCGCGACATATTCGTCCATGATCTTTTGCAGGCGTTGCTGGAACATGCGCGGCAGGATGTAGTGCGGGTTGACGTCCTCGGCGGTGGTCTTGTCCTTGTGCTCGAGATAGGTGCGCACCGGCTTGTAGATCTGCTCCGAGATTTCGCCGAGGTCGCCCTTGAGCGCCGGCTGGAAGTCTTTGTGGTCGCGCACGAACTTGACCATCGATTTGCCGGCGATGCGGCCTTCGGCGTAGGAGCCCGAAGAGAATTTGTGCCCCGACGCGCCGACCCCGTCACCGGCCGTAAACAGCCCCTTGACCGTGGTCATGCGGTTGTAGCCCCATTTCCACTCGGCCGGAGAGCTCATGTCTTCCGGACCCGACACCCAGATGCCGCAGCAGCCGGAGTGTGAGCCGAGCAGATAGGGCTCGGTCGGCATCAGTTCGGACTTCGACTGCTCGGGCCGGATGTTGAGGCCGGCCCAGACGCCCGCCTGACCGATGCACATGTCGAGGAAATCCTCCCAGGCCTCGGCCTCGAGATGCTTGACCTCCTTCGGCGTCATGGTCTCGGCGAGCTTGGCCATGGCGCTCGGGGTATCCATGTAGATGGGCCCGCGGCCTTCCTTCATTTCCTTGAGCATGGCGTGGTTGCGCAAACAGGTCGGCACCACCGCCGCCTTGTCGTAGGGCGCGAAGTCGGCCAGCATGGCGGCGTTCTTGGTGACATAATCCTCGCCGAAGCCGTTCGTCGCCTTCGATTTGAACAACAGGAACCAGGCCCCGACCGGGCCGTAGCCGTCCTTGAAGCGGGTCGGCACGAAGCGGTTCTCCATCATGGTCAACTCGGCGCCCACCTCGGCGGCCATGGCGTAGGTCGAGCCGGCGTTCCACACCGGATACCAGACCCGGCCCATGCCCTCGCCGGTGGAGCGCGGACGGAACACGTTGACCGCGCCGCCGGCCGCCAAAAGGATGGTCTTGGCCTTGAAGACGTAGATCTTGTCCTCGCGCACCGAGAAGCCGACCGCGCCGGCGATCTGGTTGGAGTTATTGCTGTCGAGCAGCAGTTTGACGATGAAGACGCGCTCGAAGATGTTTTCCATGCCGAGCACGGCCTTGGCGGCCTCGGCGACGATCGGCTTATAGCCCTCGCCGTTGATCATGATCTGCCAACGGCCGGAGCGCACCGGCTTGCCGCCCTCGGCCAGCGGCACGCCTTCGCTCTCCTTGTCTTTCCAGATCGGCAGGCCCCATTCCTCGAACAGGTACACCGTGCCGTCGACATGGCGGCCAACGTCAAAAACCAGGTCGTCGCGGATGATGCCCATGAGGTCCGCGTGGACCATGCGAACTTAATCCTCGATATCATTCTCGCCGATGTAGGTGTTGATCGCCGAGAGGCCCTGCGCCACCGCGCCCGAGCGGTCCATCGCCGCCTTGTCGACCAGCGTGATCTTGACGTCGTCGCCGGCCCAGCGCTTGGCTTCGTACGCGGTGCCGCAGGCGGCCATGCCGCCGCCGATGATCAGAATGTCTGTCTCGTACTCAACGATCTCGGGACTGCCGAAACTGCCTTCGCTCATCGTTCGCTATCCTCTGCACACGGGCCTCTGCACACGGGCAAAAGGCGCCTCGTCGGGACCTTAGCCCGTCTAGAGTGAACGCCTCGCCACAGCCCCGACGGGCTAAAGCGTCGGAAGCGCCCCTTGTTCGGTAAAGAAATTCGGGCCGTCGAGATCGCCGGGTTCGGGCTTGTTGCCATAGGGATCGATCGACCCCACCGCTGTCGTCCGCACCGGAAATTTGAACCGCTTCACCTCGCCATCCCGAAACTTGATGGTCCACATGATGGCGTTGTCGGTGCGCAGGGGAATCACGGCGCCCCCCATCGGCACCCAATCCTGGAACGAGCGAACTTCAATCGCCTGCTTCGGACAGGCCTTCACGCAACACTGGCACTCCCAGCACTGTTCCGGCTCCTGGTTGAAGGCCTTCATGCGCTCGGTGTCGAGCTTCATGAGATTGTGGGGGCAGATATACATGCAGGCGGTGACTTCGCCTCCCTTGCAACCATCGCATTTGTCGGTATGCACGAATGTCGGCATTGATTTGCTTCCCAAATGATGCGACAGGGGCAGCACCCGTTGCTGTCCGCGACGCACTCAAACTGCAACGAAATTCGCCCCACAGTCCGTACTGTAGGGCTGTCTCCACAGCATCTAGAGCGGCTGCCGTAAATTACGCTAGCGCCCCGTGAAAATCCAGACCGGTCGAGGAAATTTCGTCTTATCGGCACTGCCTTATGAGACCGGCCGCCCTTGGGAAGGAGCCAAGTTGGTGAAACATGCAGCGACACTCGACGATTTGACCGAGCGCTTGATCGCCTTCCGCGATGCCCGCGATTGGCGCCAATTCCACTCGCTCAAGAACCTCATCCTGTCGCTCAATCTCGAAGCCGCGGAGTTGCTCGAACTCACCCAGTGGAAGACGGATCAGGAGGTCGAGGCGGCGGCCGGCGAGCCGGCCTTCCAGGCCAGGCTGGCGGAGGAGTGCGCCGATATCCTGCTTTACCTGTTGCTCATCGCCGAGCGCGCAGGCATAGATCTGCCGCGCGCGGCGGCGGCGAAGATGGCGCGCAACGAGAGCAAATATCCGGTCGAGAAAGCGCGCGGCAACGCCCGCAAATACACCGAGCTTTGACTCTCGCCGGGTTTACCTATTCTTCCGCCCCGGCCCGCCGCAAGAGGTCGGCGATGTGCCGCTGCCCGCGCTTGATGGCGAGGCCAAGCGCGGTCTGCCCGTGGCGGTCGCGCGCGGTCAGGTCGGCGCCATGCGCGAGCACCAGGCTGACGATCTCGGATTTACCGCCGCCGACCGCCCAGTGCAGGGCGGGCCCGCCGCCCGCGTCGCGCGCGTTGACGTCGGCCCCATTGGCGAGAAACGCCTGCGCGATCGCGACATGGCCCTTCTTGATGCCTTCGATGAAATCGCGGTCGATACCGAAGCGGCCGGTGTCCCAGCCGCCATAGCCGGCATAGACGAGCTTGCCGCCCACACTCTCCTGCACCATGGGAACATAGGCCTGGGCGCGGAGGTCGATCACCAGCGCGCCGTCGCCATAGTCGAGCGCCGCCGCCGTGGCGCCCTCGAGCCTGTCGAAGCCGAAGATCGTCCGGCCGTCGTGCGAGCGGACGTAGTACCGGAAATCGCGCCTCTCAGGCAGCCGAGAGCCTCGCGTAATAGGCCCTCAAGATCGCCACCACTTCGGGGCGGCTGAACTCGGCCGAGATGTCGTCGCCCGAGGCGAGCATTTCGCGCAGCCGCGTGCCCGAGATCGTCACGCGATGTTCCGCGTCGTGGGGGCAGGTCTTGGCCGTGGCCATGCCGTCGCATTTTCTGCAATAGAAGGTGATGTCGATCTTGATCGGCACGGTGCGCAACGCACCGTCCCAAAGCTCGTCGAAAATATGCTGGGCGTCGAACGGGCCATAATATTCGCCGACACCGGCGTGGTCGCGCCCGACAATCAGGTGAGAGCAGCCGAAGTTCTGGCGCGTCAGCGCATGCAACAACGCTTCGCGGGGTCCGGCATAGCGCATCTCGATCGGGTAGCCGGCCTGAATCACCGTGCCCGGCACGAAGTAGTTGTCGATCATGGCTTGGATCGCCTCGGTGCGCACGTCCGCCGGGATATCCCCAGGCTTCAGCGCCCCGAGCACCTGGTGGATGAAGACACCGTCGGTGATCTCCACGGCAATCTTTGCCAGATATTCGTGGCTGCGATGCATCGGATTGCGGGTCTGAAAGGCCGCGACACGGGACCAGCCCTTTTCCAGGAACAGGGCGCGCGACGCCGCCGGCCTGAGATAGAGATCCTCATAGGTCGCGGGATAATGCCCTTCGGATAGCGCCATGACCCGGCCGGCCAGATTGACCTCGCCTTGGCGCATCACCTTCGCGACCCCGGGATGGGCCGCGTCCGTGGTGCGGAATACATGATCGCACTCGAGCTCACGATCGATGCGGGATTTCTCCCTGACCTCGAGAATGGCGAGAATCTCACCCGCCGCGCCATCGACCAGGGCCACGTCCGCCCCGATATGGATGCTGTCGGCGAGGTCCGCCGGCGCCGACAAGGTGATCGGGAGCGGCCAAAACACGCCGTTGTCGAGCTTCATGTCGACGCAGCAGCCGCGCCAATCGTCGTAACCGAGAAACCCGTCGAGCGGCGTATAGGCGCCCATCGCAAACATGAAGAGATCGGAAACCTCGCGCGACGAGAGCGGCACCTGCTTGAGTGTCTTGGCTCTCGCGAACGCCTCGGCCCGCTCCACCTCGGGCAGCAGCAGCGGCGTCAGCGCGCTCGAACCATGCGGCGGCACCAAGTTGGACATGGTCTTCGGATCCTCTCCTGGTTTCCCTACAGATATCAGAACGCTTTTGCGTTTGGACAGCCAAAACCTCCACGGCGCGCGGACGCAAAGCTCTCGACCGGCCCCACCAGTGGCCTATATTAGCGGGTGGAGACAATCCTCCCGACCGACAAGATATTGCGCTACCGGGACGATCGAGATGTCGAACGGGCAACCTCATAGCCAGACCATCGCGGTCATCGGCGGCGGCATCGCCGGGATCACCGCGGCGGTCGAGGCGGCGGAGACCGGCTATGACGTGGTGCTGCTCGAAAAAGGGCCGGCGCTCGGCGGACGGGTCACGCGGCTGAACCGCTACTTCCCTAAACTTTGCCATCCGACCTGCGGGCTGGAGATCAATTACCAGCGGATCAAGAAAAATCCGCGCCTCAAGGTGATCACCATGGCGGAGGCCGCGGCGGTTTCGGGTCGGCGCGGCAACTACACCATCACGGTCAAGACGACGCCGCGCCATGTCAACGCCAACTGCACCGCCTGCGGTGCCTGCGCGGAGGTCGCCGAGAGCGAGGTCCGCAACGGCTTCAATTACGGCCTCGATACGGTCAAGGCGGCCTATCTGCCCCACGAGCACGCCTTTCCCATGCGTTATGTCATCGCCCCGGAGGTCATCGGCACGGCCGAAGCGAACAAGATC
>JAUVWK010000065.1 GCA_030604165.1 Alphaproteobacteria bacterium
CCACACGCCGCAGGACGTAACGCGGGTCGCTCTCGACGGGGCTGCCGTCGGGCCAAACCAGATCGGCGATGACCTGGGCCGTGCCGCCCTCGTGGCGCAACAGTCTCAAGGAACTGAGGTCGGGCTTGCCGATGAAATCGCCATAGCCGATGGTTTCGGCAAAATCGGTACCCGGCACCACATTAGCCAGCACGTCGAAGGCCAGCGCGGAGGCGCAAAAGGCTACGCCGTGCTCGAGAATATGTTCGACCTGATCGATGGCGATGGCCTTGCCGCGCGCGACGCCCCCGAAATCGGCCCACTCGACCCGCAGCCGCTCGACGCCATTGGCGCGCAACCAGTCCATCACGCCCGTTGCGTCGCCGCTAAACCGCGTGGCGGCGCCACTCCCGTTCCCCATACTTCCGCTCTCCCGTTTATCGTTGGCCCGTTTATCGTTGGCCCGTTTATCGTTGGGCGCCAAACGGCCTGGGGCCGCCCGCCTCCATCTGAAACGATAGCGGCAAATCCGCGCCGCACAAGTGCCCGATGCTGTTTGAAAAACGCGCGCCCGCGTTATACCAAGGAGCGATGCGCCGCGTGGCACCGCCTAAGCCTGAGTCCGAGCCTGGCCCCAAGCCTGGCCTCGGTGGCCGATCCGCCCTACGGATCGTGCCCATCGCCTTGCTGATCGCCGCCGGGATTATCTATCCCCTGGTTTTTTCCGCCAACAAGATCGCGGTCGAAAGCGGCATTCCGCCGCTCGGATTCGTCTTCTGGCACTCGCTCTGCGGCGGTCTGGCGCTGCTGCTGGCCTGCGCCATCCGCGGCGAGCTGCCCCGGCTGACGCTGCCGCACTTACGCCTCTATTTCGTCATGGGCTTTCTCGGCATCGTCGCGCCGCTGTCGCTGCTCACCTTCGTCGCGCCCCATCTACCGGCGGGCATCGTCACCATGGTGGTGATTCTCTCGCCGACGTTGACCTACCTGTTCGCCATGCTGTTCGGGCTGGATCGGCTCAAGGCGTTGAGCGTCACGGGCATCCTGCTCGGCCTCGGCGGCGTGCTGCTGGTGGTGGTGCCGGAGGTGAGCCTGCCGTCGCGCGAGATGGTCTGGTGGGTGCTGATCGCGCTGATCGCCCCGGCCTGCTTCGCCTTTGCCAACGTGCTCGCCGCCGTCATGCGCCCGCCGGAGGCACCCTCGTTGACGCTCGCGACCGGTATCATGCTGGCCGCGGTCATCATGATGACACCGATCATGCTCGGCACCGGGCAGGTCTACCTGTTCGCCGGCGCGACGACCGCGGGCAACTTGGCGATTCCCTGGGCGGCGGCGATCAACGCCGTATTCTATGTCACCTTTTTCGAGATCGTGCGCCTGGCCGGACCGGTGTTCTTCTCCCAGTTCAACTACTTGATGATTCTCGCCGGCTTCGGCTGGGGCATCTTGCTGTTCGGCGAGCGCCACAGCGTCTATATCTGGGGCGCCGCCGCGCTCATGCTGTGCGGCCTTACCCTGCTCACGCTGGGCACGCGCCAAGGCATGAAGGCGAAGGCCGCGACCTAAGCGGGCCTGTCGGCGGTGGCGATACTTGGTTCAAGCGGCCCGGCGGCGGCAGCGGCCCGCACCAATGGACCAGCGCCAAGGCCATCGAGTGGATAGACGACGAGGGCGAATGTCGCCTGCCGCGAGGCGGATCAAACGCTTCGGGTCGTGGTCAAGCCGCAGCGCGCGCACTCGACCTGAGCGACACCGCCGCCGGCCCCGAAGGCCATGGTCGCCTCGATCACGCGAAAGTCGTGCACGCCGAAATAACACACTAGCTGGCCGAGAAGCTTCAGCATCGCGCCAACTCCCCACGCCTTTGGCGGGGGCTCCGCCTCGCTTGTAATAATTATAATATGGGCAGGGTTAATTCGCACGTAAAGGGCGCAAGGCATTGCCCGCCCAGCTTGTTCGGACAAGCTCGCCGCGAGACCCTATGATGGCCGCCATGTCTTCGCCGGCGCATGCAGACCTGGCCGCGGGCGCGCGGCGAGCGTCGCTGCCGCTCTCGCTCGCCTTGATCGTTGTCGCCGGCCTCAATTTCAGCTTTCTGTTCTCGGTCAACAAGGTCGCGGCGGAAAGCGGCGTGCCGTTCTTCGCCTATGTCTTCTGGTATGCGCTGGGCGCCGGCGTCATCCTGCTGCTCGCGGCGGCGCTGCGCGGCGAGCTGCCCAAGCTGAGCGCGACGCATTTGCGCGCCAACGTCGTGGCGGCGCTGCTCGGCTTTGCCGGCCCTTTCGCGCTGCTCGCCTTCGTCGCGCCGAAGCTGCCGTCAGGGATCGCCGTGTTGCTGATCATCCTCACACCCGCCTTCACCTACCTGTTCGCGCTGCTGGCCCGCACCGAGCGGCTCCACGCGCTGAGCGTGAGCGGGCTGTTGCTGGGTTTGGCGGGCGTGCTGCTGGTGGTCGTGCCGAGCGGCAGCCTGCCGGCGCCGGACATGGCGGGCTGGGTGCTACTCGCCATGCTGGCGCCGGTCGGCTTCGCCTCGCTCAATATCTATGTCGAAAAATTCCGCCCACCGGCAGCGCCGTCGCTGGCGCTCGCAGTCGGCATCTTGTGGACGAGCGCGCTCCTGCTGCTGCCGATCATGCTGGCCACGGGTCAACTTTATGTCTTTCCCGGGCCGGTGCCGCGCGGCGATTGGGCCATCCTCGGCGCGGTTCTGATCAACGTGCTGATGTGGCCGCTGTTCTATGAGATCGTGCGGCGCACCGGCGCCTTTCTGTTCTCGGTGATGAACATCATCGGCGTGGTCGCGGGCTTCGGCTGGGGCATGCTGTTTTTCGGCGAGACGCACAGCGCCTACATCTGGCTTGCCGGCGCGCTCATGCTGCTCGGCTTCGGCCTGATCATCAGCCGCCCGGTGATCGGGCGGCTTGCCCGGCGATGAACTTGCGCGGCTCCAACCTGATCTACATTCCCGCGCTGGCGGCGCTCGGCGTGATCTACAGCGCGCTCTTCCCGGTCAACAAGATGAGCGCGGAGAGCGGCACGCCCTATATCGGCTATGTCTTCTGGTTTTCGCTGTTCGCGACTCTCGCCATGCTGGCGGTGGGCGCGATGCGTCGGGAATTGCCCAAATTCACCTTCCGCCATCTGCGCGCCTATTTCGCGTTCGGCGCGCTCGGAGTCGCGATACCGGTGCCACTGCTGACCTTCGTCGCGCCCAAGCTACCGGTCGGCATCATCACGTTGCTGCTCATCCTGGTGCCGCTCATCACCTATTTCCTGTCCTACCTGCTCGGCATCGAGCGGATCCGGATTACGGGCATCATCGGCATACTGCTCGGCCTTGCCGGCATGCTGCTGGTCTTGATCCCCGACGTCGGCCTGCCGTCGCGCGACATGGTGGGCTGGGTGCTGTTGGCGCTGATCGCCCCGGTCTGCTTCGCCTCGGTCAACGCGTTTGCCGCCTATTTTCGCCCGCCGGACGCACCTTCGCTGATGATGGCGACCGGCATGTTCGGCAGCACCACGATTCTGCTGCTCCCGGTCATGCTGGGCACGGGCCAGGCCTATCTGTTTCCGGGCCCGACGCTGGCCGGCAATCTCGCCGTGCTTTATGCGGCCGCGATCAACGCATCGGTCACCACCGCGTTCTTCGCGCTGGTGCGCATCATCGGAGGGGTCTTTTTCTCCCAATTCAACTACTTCATCGTGCTGAGCGGCTTCGGCTGGGGCTTCCTGCTTTATGGCGAACACCACAGCATCTATGTCTGGATCGCCACCGCGCTCACCTTCCTCGGCTTGGCCGTGTTCACGCGCGGCGCGAGCCTCGCGCAGCGCGCCACGGCCGGAAAGGAGTCAAAAGAGCCAGGAGCGCCATGAGCGCCATGAGCGAGAGAGACTTTGAGGGCCGCGTCGCGCTCGTCACCGGCGGTTCGCGCGGGATCGGGCGGGCCGTCTGCGTGCGTCTCGCGCGCGCCGGCGCGGCAATCGCGCTCAACTACATCACCAATCACGAGGCCGCGCGCGAGACGCAGGCGCTTATCGCGGCCGAGGGTGCGCGTTGCGCGTTGTTTCCGGCCGACGTCGCCAATCCCGAGGCGGTCGAAACCATGGTTCGGGCCGCCGAGCAGGCGTTAGGGCCGGTGGACCTGCTGGTCGCCAATGCGGGAATCTTCGAAATCCTGCCCCACGAGGCCATGACCTTCGCCCACTGGCGCCGGATCATGGCGGTCAATTTGGATGGCACTTATCTGCCAGTCATGGCGGTCAAGGACGGCATGATCCAGCGCGGCGATGGCCGCATTGTCTGCCTCTCGTCGATCGCGGCGTTGCGCGCCCGGGACCAGGCCATCGCCTACGCGGCGGCGAAGGGCGCGGTGATCGCGTTCGCGCGAAGCTGCGCCGAGGCGTTCGCGCCGCAGATCCGCATCAACTGCGTTGCGCCCGGCCTGATCGACACCGAGATGGGTCGCGCCGTGGGCGACAAACTCGTGCAGACCTTGATCGAGGCCACGCCCTTGCAACGCATCGGCAGGCCCGGGGAAATCGCCGAGTTGGTTTGCTTCCTGCTGTCGGACCGCGCCAGCTACACCACGGGTCAGACCATCGTCGCCAGCGGCGGCCGCGTCACGCTCCCTTGAGGGGACAGTCGGGCCGGTTCCGCGTAATCGATAACCGCGCTATTCGGCGGCGCCCATGGCGGTTTGCAGGGCGGGATCCAACTGCGCCTTGTCGAGATTGGCGCCGCTGAAGATTGCGCCGTCGGAATTAATGCCGCGCAAATCGGCGAAACTCAGATCGGCGCCGGAGAAATCCGCTTCGCTCAGTTTGGCTGCGCGCAGGCACGCCTTGCTCAGATTGGCGCCGGCCAAGCTGGCGCCGGTCAGGTTGCTCTGCCAGCTGCGGCCGGTCTGGCGGCCGTCGGGATCGAGGATATCGGCGGCGCCGAGATTGGCTTCGCGCAAATCCACGCCGGACAGATCGGCCTTGCTGAGATTGCAGCCGGACAGATCGGCCCCGCGCATGTGGGCCTCCGCCAGCCGCGCGCCGGATAGATCGGCCATGACCAGAATGGCGTCGGAGAGCTGGGCGCCGGCCAACACGGATTGGCTGATGTCGGCGCCGCTCAAATTAACCGCCCTGAGGTCGAGGTTGCTGAGGTCGGAGCTGGAGAGGTCGGCCCGTTTGCCGCGCTCGCCGTGGGAGGTGATCCAGGCCTCGTGCTCTTCGAGCAACTTGCGTAGCGTCGCCGGCAGATTGATCCGGCGCTTCAGCAACAGCGTGCCGGTAAGGGTGGCGCTCGAGAAATCGACCCCCTCGACCGCGGCGTTGGTCAGCTCGGCGCCGGTGAAGTTGGTGTTTTTCAGGCACGTCCCGGTCAGGATGGCGCCGGTCAGCGTTGTGTTCTCGAAGTTCGCGTTGGTCAGGTCGGCGTCGGTCAGGTCCACGCCGGTGAGGTTCGATTGCCTGAGGTCGGCATCGGCCAGGCAGGCGCCGCGCAGGATGGCGTTCGACAGATCGCTTTGCATGATCGTCGAGTTGCTGAGATGGGCGCCAGCCATATTGGCGCCGGCGAGAACGGCCTTGTTCAGCTTGACGCTACCGATATCGACCTTGAGCACCGAGATAACGCCCTCGCTGGTCGATTTCATCAAGGCGCCATCGCGCAGATCGACCTTGGTCAGGTCGGCGCCACTCAGGTCGCAGCCCCGCAGCTTGGCGCCGCGCAAGTCCGCGCCGGCCAAATTGGCGTTGCGCAGGTTCGCCCCCTCGAGATTGGCGCCGAACAGATCGGCCTCGCGCAAGTCCGCGCCGGCCAAATCGCAATTGGAAAAGTTTGTGCCGGTCAGCTTGGCCCAGCGCAGCTTGGCGTTGGCGAAGCTGTAACCGTAGAGATCTTGCAGCGCGAGATTGGCCCTGCTGCCGCCCGGCTGGTCGGCAAGCCAACGTTCGTGCTTGTCGAGGGTATCGAGGAGCTCGCTCGGCGTCATATCGCCTCGGGGCCTAGGGAGATTGGGTCGTCCCTAACCATGGCAGAGAACTGTTAAGGAATTTATTTGGTTAAGAATTTCTTGACGGCGTGGGCACCGCGCGCAACCGGTCAAGGGGCTGTTAATATACGGCCGATGACGGCGCAATTGGGAGCCCTCCACTTCGACGGACCGACCGACGCGGCGCTCACGCTGCTCCTCGCCCATGGCGCCGGCGCGCCCATGGATAGTCCGTTCATGCAGGCCTTTGCCCACGGTTTGGCCGCGCGTGGCCACCGGGTAGCGCGGTTCGAGTTTCCCTATATGCAAAAGCGCCGCGCCGATGGCAAACGGCGCCCGCCCGACCGGGCGCCGGTGCTGCGAGCAAGCTACGAGGCCGCCGTCGAGGCGCTCGGCGGCGGCGGCCAGGTCGTGATCGGCGGCAAGTCCATGGGCGGGCGCATCGCCAGCCTCATCGCCGACGCGGTGGGCGCGCGTGGCCTGGTTTGTCTGGGCTACCCGTTTCACCCGGCCGGCAGGCCGGAGCGGCTGCGCACCGAGCATTTGGCCGCGCTCGAGACGCGCACGCTGATCGTCCAGGGCACGCGCGACGCGCTCGGCGGGCGCGACGAGGTCGCGGGCTATGCGCTCGCACCCAGCATTCGCGTCGTCTGGCTCGAGGACGGCGACCACGGCTTCAAGCCGCGGCGCACCTCCGGGCGCAGCGAAGCCGAGAATTGGACGGCGGGCATCGACGCGGTGGCAACGTTCCTGGACGGTTTGCGAAACGCGTAAGGGGATGGTCCGCGCCCGCGATGGTCGCCCCCGCGCTTGACAGAGCGCCCGGCCGAGGGCTATTGACCAAGGCACAGCGCCAAGGCCGTTTCGGCCTGGAATTTAGGGAGGATGGATATGCCTTGGGACCTTGCCCTGCCGCTTTTGATTTGCCTTGCCACCACGCTCCTCTTCGTGGGCATCGCCGTTTCGGCCAATAAGCTGATCTTCAAACCGCGCCAAGAGGCCAACACGGATTCGGGCGCTTAAGCCCGGGTTCCGCATCGACCGGCTCACACGCGCCAGCGTAGAGTCCAGTCAAAGGGGCCCGTCACGGGCCCTTTTCTTTCGTGTTGTCCGCCCGCGCCGGTTCTCGCACAGCGCGGCGACGGTTGCGCGATTGAAGCATCACGGTCTAGCCTCGCTGGTACGCTGAACCGGCAGCGACAGGAGCCAGGCCATGAGCAGCGACGATGCCACCCAACTACGCGGCAATTGGAATTTTCCCACCGCGATCCGCTTTGGCGTCGGCCGCATCACTGAGCTGGCCGAGGCCTGCCGCACGCTCGGCATGGAACGGCCGCTGCTGATCACCGACCCCGGTCTCGGCGAGACCGCGATGGTGGCCGAGGCCTGTGCAGCCAATGAGCGCGCCGGGCTAACGACCGGCCAATTTTCGAAGCTGCGTCCGAACCCGGTCGGGGAAGACGTCGAGGCCGGTGTCGCCGCCTTTCGCGCCGGCCGGCACGACGGCGTCATCGCCTTCGGCGGCGGCAGCGCCCTCGACGTCGGCAAGGCGGTGGCGCTGATGGTCGGACAACAGCGCCCGTTGTGGGATTTCGAGGACCGCGAGGACTGGTATCTACGCGTGAACACCGAGGCCATGGCGCCGGTCGTGGCGGTGCCGACCACCGCGGGCACCGGCGCGGAAGTGGGCCGGGTCTCGGTCATCACCGACGCATCGGTGCCGACCAAGAAGCTCATCTTTCATCCGCGCATGTTGCCCGAGATCGTGATCGCCGACCCGGCGCTCACGCTGAGCCTGCCGCAGAAGTTGACGGCGGCCACCGGTATGGACGCGCTGGCGCACAATCTCGAAGCCTATTGCGCCGGCGGCTATCATCCCATGGCGGACGGTATCGCCATCGAGGGCATACGCCTGGTCAAGGAGTGGCTGCCCCGTGCCGTCGCCGACGGCTCAGACATATCGGCCCGCGCCCATATGCTGATCGCCTCGACCATGGGCGCGACCGCGTTTCAGAAGGGCCTGGGTGCGATCCACGCGCTCAGCCACCCGGTCGGCGCCCTGTTCGACACCCATCACGGGCTCACCAACGCGGTCTTCATGCCCTATGTGCTGGCCTTCAACCGCTCCGCCGTGGCCGGGCGCATGACCCGGCTGGCCCGCTATCTGGCCTTGCCGGAGCCCGGCATCGACGCGGTGATCGAGTGGATCCTCGCGCTCCGCGTCGAGCTCGGCGTGCCGCACACCCTGGCCGGGCTCGACGTGCCGGAATCGCGCCTCCCCGAGATCGTGCCTTTGGCCGTGCTCGACCAGGCCTGCGGCGGCAATCCGCTCCCACTTGGCGCGGCCGAGTTGGAGAGCCTGCTACGAGACGCGGTGCGCGGCGAGCTGCCGGCCGGTTAGGAGCGGTTTTCGTTCAAGCTGCACCAGCCCACTCCCCCTCCCGGCCGCCCATGGCAGTGTGCGCTTGTGGGTGGTCGGGAGGGGGAGTGGGCTGGTCCGGTTCCGCGTGAGCGAGAAAATACCCTAAGCGCGCGCCGCCGGCGCGACGGGCACGTTGTCGATCAATCGCGTGGTGCCGAGATAGACCGCCGCCAAGACGCGCGCCGGACGCTCGACGCTGCTGATGGGCTCGAGCGAGTCCGCGTCGCACACCGCCAGATATTCCACGCCATCGAAACCGGCGACGCCGAGCTCGGCCATGCCGCGGTCCACCTGCTGGATGGCCGGAGCGCCCTCGGCGAGGCGCTCGGCCATGGCATGGAGCACGGCGCTGAGCGAGCGCGCGATGCGGCGTTGCTCGGGCGTCAAATAGGCGTTGCGCGAGGAGACCGCCAGACCGTCGGGCTCGCGCACGGTGGCCACGGCAATGATCCGCGTCGGAATATCGAGATCGCGCACCAGCCGGCGCACGGCGACGAGTTGCTGATAATCCTTCTCGCCAAAGATCGCCGCTTCGGGCAGGCACTGCAGCAGCAGCTTAGTGACCACCGTGGCGACCCCGGCAAAGAAATGCGGCCGCGTCGCGCCGCACAAGCCCTCGGTCACGGCGCCGACACGCACGGTGGTGGCGAAATCCGGCGGATACATCTCCGCCGCCGACGGCACGAACGCGGTATCCACGCGCGCTTCGGCCAGATGTTTCAGGTCCGCCTCCCCGGCGCGCGGATAGGCGTCGAAGTCCTCTTCCGGCGCGAACTGGGCGGGGTTGACGAAGATGCTGACCACAACTCGGTCGGCGGCCTCGAAGGCCGCCTCAATCAAGGCAAGGTGACCTTGGTGCAGGGCCCCCATGGTGGGCACCAGCGCCACGGTTTCGCCGCGCGTGCGCCAGCCCCGCACCGCCTTGCGCAGGGCCTCGACCGTCTCCAGCACCACGGGCGGCCCGGACTCCAATGAGTCTGCCGATTCCGCCGGCTTGGCCGTCATCGTCTTGGTTCCTAGCGGGAAGCCCGGCGCTTCGCCGCCCCGGCGACCCTCGCGAGGCGCGGCTTGTCGGCGCCGCTGGCGGCGGGATCGTAGCAGTGCTCGGGGGCCGGAAAGTGCCGCGCGCGCACATCCGCGGCATAGGCTTCGACAGCCGCCGACAAGCTTTCGCCGAGCTCGGCGTAACGTCGCGCGAAGCGCGGCATGAATTCGGTGCCGAGGCCGACGATATCCTCGGTCACCAGGATCTGACCATCGCACGCCGGCGAGGCGCCGATGCCGATGGTGGGAACCGCCAGATCGGCCGTGAGTGCGCGGGCAAGCGGCTCTACCGTGTTTTCCACCACGACGGCGAAGGCGCCGGCGTCGGCGATGGCGCGCGCGTCCGCCCGGATGCGCGCGGCTTCGTCTTCGCTCTTGCCGCGCACGCGGAAGCCACCCGAGGCGTTGACCGACTGCGGCATGAGGCCGACATGGCCCAGCACCGCAATGCCGCGCTCCACCAGGAAACGCACGGTATCGGCCATCTCCACGCCGCCTTCGAGCTTGATGCCGGCGCAACCGGTCTCGGCCATGACCCGCGAGCTGGCGCGGAACGCCGCCTCCGGCGATTCCTGATAGCTGCCGAACGGCAAGTCGACGATGACGCAGGCTTGGCGCGTCGCGCCCACCACGGCGCGGCCATGGGCGATCATCATATCGAGCGTGACGCCCACGGTGGTGTCGAAGCCGTACAGCACCATGCCGAGCGAATCGCCAACCAGGATCATCTCGACATGGTGGTCGAGCGCGCGCGCCACCGGCGCGGTGTAGGCCGTGAGGCTGACGATCGGCGCCGCCCCTTTGCGGGCGGCGATGTCGCGCACCGTCAGCCGACGAATCTGGGAAATTTCCGTCATGATGACCGTCTCCTGATTATGGCCGCGCCGACCCTGCAACGGGCGCGTCCCGTCGGCGCTCACTAAGCCGTTTCCACCGGCGTGGTATCGCTCCGGCCCACTCCCCCTCCCGGCCACCCATGGCAGTGTACGCTTGGGGTGGTCGGAAGGGGGAGTGGGCTGGTGCCGTTCGAATCGAACCTACGCCATGCTGCGTTGCAGCAAAAGCGAGTTTCAGTCATTCGAATGAGAATGTCCACAGTCCTTGCTGCGCCACAGCATATCGCCGAGGAGCGGCGCTCCGCGCTACCTCCCGGA
>JAUVWK010000390.1 GCA_030604165.1 Alphaproteobacteria bacterium
AACGCTGTTGGCGCTGGCGCAGGCGGATGGCCTGGCGGACGACCGGGCGCTGGCCGATGTCCGTGGCTTTCTCGCCGATCCCAAGGCTTGGTCCGAGGCCCACGAACGCGCGGCCTGACAGCTATTCCGCCGCCGCGCGTAGCGGGGCGGCGCGGAACTGGTCGGTCTCGGTCGACTCCGCCATCGCCGTGGTCGACGAGGCGCCGCCCGCGATGGCCGTGGCGACCGCGTCGAAATAGCCCGTGCCGACCTCGCGTTGATGGCGCGTCGCGCTGTAGCCGTTAGTCGCGGAGGCGAATTCGGCCTCCTGAAGCTCGGCGTAGGCCGCCATGCCGCGCGCCCGGTAGCCGCGCGCCAGCTCGAACATGCCGTGGTTCAGGCTGTGGAAGCCGGCCAGCGTGACGAACTGGAACTTGTAGCCCATGGCGCCGAGCTCGCGCTGGAAGCGGGCGATGGTGTCGTCGTCGAGATTGGCCTTCCAGTTGAACGAGGGCGAGCAATTGTAGGCGAGCAGCTTGCCGGGGAATTCCTTGTGGATCGCCTCGGCGAAGGTGCGCGCCTGTGCCAGCTCGGGCTTCGAGGTTTCCATCCAGAGCAGGTCGGCGTAGGGCGCATAGGCCAGGCCGCGCGCGATACAGCGCGCCATGCCCTCGCCCTCGCGCAGGCGGTAAAAGCCCTCGGGCGTGCGTTCGCCGGTGATGAACGGGCGATCGCGTTCGTCCACGTCGCTGGTCAGCAATTGCGCGCTATCGGCGTCGGTGCGGCAGACGATGGCCGTGGGCACGCCCATCACGTCGGCGGCCAGGCGCGCGGCGTTGAGATTGCGGATATGGGCCGCGGTCGGGATCAGCACCTTGCCGCCCATATGGCCGCATTTCTTTTCGGAGGCCAGTTGGTCCTCGTAGTGGACGCCGGCGACGCCCGCCTCGATATAGGCCTTCATCAACTCGAATGAGTTGAGCGGCCCGCCGAAGCCGGCTTCCGCGTCGGCCACGATGGGCGCGAACCAATGCACGTCGCCGCCCTCGCCGGCCAGGCGCTCCATATGCTGAATCTGATCGGCGCGTTGCAGGGTATTGTTGATGCGCCGCGCCAGCGCCGGCCCGCTGTCGGCGGGATAAAGGCTCTGGTCCGGATACATCGCCCCGGCCCCATTGGCGTCCGCCGCCACCTGCCAGCCGGAGAGATAGATCGCTTTGAGGCCGGCGCGCACCATCTGCATGGCCTGATTGCCGCTCATCGCGCCGAGCGCGTTGACATAATCCGTGCCGTGCAGCAACGACCACAGCCGGTTGGCACCCATCTCGGCGAGCGAGTAGCGAATCTCGATGGAGCCCTTGAGCCGCGCCACCTCCGCCACACCGTAATCCCGCTTGATGCCGTCGAAGCGCCCCACGGGCGCGGCGGGAACCAGGGCTTCGAACGTTGTCGCGGTCATGGCGATCTCCTGTGAGATTCGTTAATCGAGTTGCTCGATGAGCATGGGATAGGCGGGCAGGGTCAGAAATTCCTCGAACGCCTCCGCCGTGGAAAGGCCGGCAAAGAGCGCGATGGCGTCGTCGAAACGGCCGCCGGCGAAGCGTTCCTCGCCGAGTTCCTGTTTGATGGTTTCGCTCACCTCCGTCAGCGCGACATCGAACAGCGCCCGGTCGATAACGCGGCCGTCGTCGAGTCGCACGCCGTGCTTGAGCCATTGCCAGACCTGGGCGCGGCTGATTTCGGCGGTGGCGGCGTCTTCCATCAGGTTGTAGAGCGGCACGCAGCCATTGCCCCGGAGCCAGGCCTCGAGATACTGGATGCCGACGCTGATATTGGTGCGCAGGCCCGCCTCCGTGATCTTGCCTTGCGGCACCGCCAGCAGGTCGTCGGCGGTGACCACCAGATTATCCAGCGTGCGGCCGGTCTGGTTGGGCTCGGGCATGAGCCGGTCGAACACCTCGCCCGCCACCGGCACCTGGCCGGGATGCGCCACCCAGGTGCCGTCGTGACCGTCGCCGGCCTCGCGCTCCTTGTCGGCGCGCACCTTGGCGGTGGCCGCTTCGTTGGCTGCCGCGTCGTGCTTGATCGGTATCTGCGCCGCCATGCCGCCGATGGCGTGGGCGCCGCGGCGGTGGCAGGTCTTGATCGAAAGCTGGCTGTAGGCGCGCATCAAGGGCTGGGTCATGGTGACCTCGCCCCTATCCGGCAACACGAAATCGGGCCGGTTGCGAAACTTCTTGATGAGGCTGAAGATATAGTCCCAGCGGCCGCAATTGAGCCCGACGATGTGGTCGCGCAGCTCGTAGAGAATTTCGTCCATCTCGAAGGCGGCGGTGATGGTTTCGATCAAGACGGTGACCTTGATCGTGCCCACCGGCAGCGCCAGCGCTTCCTGCGCGGCGACGAACACGTCGTTCCAAAGCCGCGCCTCCAGGTGGCTCTCCAGCTTCGGCAAATAAAAATAGGGGCCGCTGCCGCGCTCGCGCAGTGCCTTGGCGTTGTGGAAGACGAAGAGCCCGAAATCGACCAACGCGCCGGCGGCCGGCTCGCCATCCACCAGGATATGGGCCTCGGGCAGGTGCCAGCCGCGGGGTCGCACCAGCAGCGTGGCGATGTCGTCATTGAGCGCGTAACTCTTGCCGCTGCGCTCGTCGGTGAAGGCGATGTCGCGGCGCGCGGCGTCGCGCAGATTGATCTGGCCCTCGATCATGTTGCGCCAGCTCGGCGCCGTGGCGTCCTCGAAATCCGCCATGAACACCTTGGCGCCCGAGTTGAGCGCGTTGATCACCATCTTGCGGTCGACCGGGCCGGTGAGCTCGACCCGGCGGTCCTGCAGATCCGCCGGCACGCCCGCGATGCGCCAATCGGCGGCACGAATTTCCGCGGTCTCCGGCAGGAAGGCCGGCCGTTCGCCGGCATCGAAGCGCGCCTGGCGCTGCTCGCGCAGGCCCAGCAGGCGCTCGCGCTCGCGGCCGAAGCGGCGTTGCAGGGTGGCCACGAACGCCAGGGCGTCCGGGCTCAGGATGACCTCGAAACCGGGCTCGATGGCGCCCAGAATCTCGAAGTCGGCAGTGATGTCGACACGCTCCATTGGCTGAACCTCACTTTGCGGCATCGACAAAACCCCCAGTTATGTTGCGCCGCAACCTGTCCCAATATTCGACAGGTACGGCATGAAAGTCCATAACTTATTGATAATAAAAAAGCCTTTCTGTATGACTATGTAGTATATCGACAACCAGATAGTAAATCTTGTAAAATATTTTGCACTGCACGGGGACGGAGCCGGAACCGTGCAAACTTGAATAGTTCTAATCCGTTAGGAGGGGCCCGTGGCCGAGAAGAAGCTGATGGTGGGCCAGAGGGTGCGCCGGCTCAGGCGCGAGCGCGAGCTGACCCAGGCCAAGATGGCCGAGCGCCTCGGCATCTCGACCAGCTATCTCAATCTGATCGAGCGCAATCAGCGGCCGGTCACGGTGCAATTCCTGCTCAAGCTCGGCCAGGTGTTCG
>JAUVWK010000321.1 GCA_030604165.1 Alphaproteobacteria bacterium
CGCAAGTGGAAAACGCGCTAGCCGTTGACGCTGTCGCGCCGCGCGGCAATGATCGGCGCGCGCCCGCACCGGGCGCCATTTAAGGGGCGGGCGTCGAGCAAACAGCCATGAAATTTGTCACTTTCGAACGCACCGGCGAACCCACCGGCGAACCCACCGGCGAGCACAGCGGTCCGGCCGAGGTCGGTTTGGTCGATCCGACTGCCGGTCGGGTTTGGCCGCTCGCCGCCATGAACGTTGCCGGGGACATCGCCAGCGACATCGCCGGCGACATGGTGGCGCTGATCGAGCGCTATGATTCGCTCAAGGACCGGCTTCGACCCCAAGGCGAGGGCGTCGCGCTCGCCGACGTTCGCCTTCGCGCGCCCATACCGCGGCCCCCGCGCAATCTGTTCTGCGTCGGCAAGAACTACCGCGAACACGCGCAGGAATTCACCCAGAGCGGCTTCGACGCAACCAGCAAGCGCGGCGATAACATCCCCGACCATCCGATCGTTTTCACCAAGGCGCCGAGCACCGTGATCGGCCCCGGCGACGGCGTGCGCTGCCATGCCGGCCTGACCGAACAGCTCGACTACGAGGCCGAGCTCGCGGTCGTCATCGGCAAGGGCGGCGCCGCCATTCGCCGCGCCGACGCCGAGGCTCATGTCTGGGGCTATGTCATCGCCAACGACATCACGGCGCGCGATTTGCAGCTCCGCCACCGCCAGTGGTTCTTGGGCAAGTCGCTCGATACCTCTTGTCCCATGGGGCCGTGGATCGCCACGGCGGATGAGCTCGATGCCCGCGGCTTGTCGATCCGTTGCTGGGTCAACGACGAGCTGCGCCAAGACGCCAACACGGGCGAGCTGATCTTCGACATTCCGACCCTGATCGAAACCATCTCGGCGGGCCTCACTCTGGAGCCGGGCGACATCATCTCGACCGGAACGCCGGCCGGCGTCGGCATCGGCTTCGATCCGCCGCGCTTCCTCAAGCGCGCCGACACGGTTAAGATCGAAATCGAAGGTCTCGGCAGTCTCATCAACACGGTGGTGTAACGCGTCCACCGAACGCGGCGCATAGCGCCGCGTTCATTGCGCGCGGGCGATCGCTCGGTCGCCCGCACGAACCTATTGGGAGATCGGACAAGATGATGAACATTAACGGCAAGCTGCTCGAGGTGGAGGAGCATGGCGCGGGGGATGCCCTCATCATGGTCCACGGCCTGGGCGGAACCAGCAATAGCTGGCACCCACAGGTCGCGCTGCTGGCGCGCTCCTTCCGGGTAATCCGGCTCGACCTCGAAGGCTCCGGTCGCTCGCCCGTCAAGGGCAAGACATCGATCGCGAGCTTCGCCCGCGACATCGCAACGTTGATGAAGAAGCGCAAGATCAAGTCCGCCCACTTGGTCGGCCATTCCATGGGCACCATCGTCTGCCAACACATCGCCGCCAAAGCGCCGGCGTCGGTCAAGAGCCTGGCGCTGCTGGGACCGCTCGCGCAATTGCCCCAGCCCGCGCGCGGCGCCATCCGCGAGCGCGCCGCCGCCGCGCGCAAGGACGGCATGATCCCCATTGCCGATACGCTGGTGCAAGTCGCCACCTCCGCCGAAACCAAGACCCAGCGACCCGGCGTGACCGCGCTGGTGCGCGAGATTCTGATGCGCCAAGATCCCGAAGGCTACGCGCGCACCTGCGAGGCGCTGGCCGCCGCCAAGTCCGCCGACCTCGCCAAGATAAAATGCCCGACCCTGCTCATCACCGGCGACGAGGACGCCGTGGCGCCGCCGGCCGCGGTGCAAAAGCTGGGCCAGGCGATCAAGCGCGCCAAGGTCGTGATCCTAAGCGGCTGCGGCCATTGGACACCGCTCGAGAAACCGGCCGAGGTCAACGCGGCGCTGATGAACTTCTACTTCGCCTGAGCGGCAGACCTGCGTCGATGGCGAACCGGGGCAACGCCCGCGCCACCCTTTATGTCTGCCGCTCCTGCGTCTGGAGCGAGGCCACGCGCGAGCACGACGGCAAGCGACAGGGTCAGTTCCTGCTGGACGCCATGCATCGGTTGCTCGACGACAAGCCGTTGCCCAAAACCCTCGGCCTGCGCGGCGTGTTTTGCCTCAATGGCTGCAAGAGCCCGTGCAACGTCGGCTATCGGGCAGCGGGCAAATACCACCTGCGCTTCAGCAACCTGACGTCGGACGATGCCGCGGACGTGCTGGCCCTGGCCGGCCACTATCTGGCGAGTGCGGATGGCGACATCGCGGACGAGCACTTGCCGGCGACGCTGCGCGACAAGCTCACGGTTCGCGCGCCCCCGCTCCGCCCGCGCCCAGCGCGTTAAACCGTTCTCGGCTCGCAGGGAAGCGTGACGCGGAAGGCAGTGCCGACGCCTTCCTCGCTCTCGCACGTCACCGTGCCGCGGTGGCGCTCGGCCGCCCGCTTGAGGATGACGAGGCCGAGGCCCGAACCGGAGATCGCGCCCACGTTGCGAAAGCGGTGGAAGGCTTCGAACAGGTGCTCGCGGCCGGCCGCGGGAATGCCGATTCCCTGGTCCGCCACCGCGATCGATACGGTGTCGGCCGTGCATGCGACCGTGAGCCTGATCGGGCCGCCTTTCGGCGAATATTTGACCGCGTTGGAAAGCATGTTGCTCACCATATGGCGGACCAATTGCTCGTCGAGCGCGATCTCGGTGCAGCCGCCGCGGCATTCATAGAGGAACTCGTGGTCCGGGCGCGCCTCGAGCCGAGTCTGCGCCACCAGATCCCGACACAGCGCCTCCAGGTCGAGGAGCGCCGGCTTGAATTCCAGCTTACCGGCCTCAGCGCGGCCAATCGTCAAAATCTCGTTCAGCAGATTGGTGAGATTGCCGACCTCCCGGGCGATCTCGCGTAGATTGTCGGCCTTTTGCGTCTCATTGAGCCGGTCGCCGTAATGCTGCAACAAATCGGCCGAGGCCTGAATGGTGGTGAGCGGGGTGCGAAATTCGTGCGAGGCCATGGCCACGAAGCGCGACTTCAACTCGCCCAGCTCGCGCTCCTTGCTCAGCGCCTGCTCAAGCTCGGTGCGCGCGTGGATGCGATCGCTCACGTCGAAGCCCATCGCCCAGCTGGCCCAGCCCGGCACCGGATAGCTCCCTGAGATGTTGAACCAGGAGATCGTCCTGACGCCGCCGCCCTTGCAGGTGATCTGCCACTCGCTGTCTCGGTAGCCGCCCGGTTCCAGCATGGTGGCGCGCACCAGCTCCCGATAGGTCGGATCGGAAAAAAGCAGTTCCAACGCCTTCGGGTTGCCGACGATCTCGTCGGCGCCATAGCCGGTGATCCGTTCGCATTCGCGGTTCCAAACGATCGTCCCGCCGCTTTCGTCGAGCGCGAACATCATCACGGGCATGTTCTGTATCACGCCGCGCAGCCGTTCTTCGCTCCCGCGTAACGCGGCTTCCGCCAGGAGCTCTTCGGTGCGATCCTGGGCAAGGACGATAATGCCTTCCACCGTGCCGCCCTCGCCTCGGTAGGGCACGAACATGAGGCGCATTTTGCGGGGGCCGATCTTGGTCGGGCGTTCGTCCTCGAACACCACCAGCTCGCCGCCGAGCGCGCGTTTCAACTTGGGCTCGACCCGCGCGAATAACGCCTCGCCCATGACCTCGCGGACCGCTGTGCCGATGAAATCGGCGCGTGTCAGATGAAACCACCGTTCATAGCAGGCGTTGACGAAGCGGTAGCGCAGCTCCCGATCGATGAAGGCGATGAGGGCCGGCAGATTGTCGGTAATCAGCAGGAGCTGCCGCTCGCTCTGTCGCAGCGCGCGTTCGGCGGCGGCCTGGTCGCGGACGCGCTGTTCCAATTCCTGGTTCAGCCGCAGCAACGCCTGGGTTCGTTCCACGACCAGTCCGTCGGCGGCGGCGCGCCCGCGCGCCAGGGTCTCGATCAGGCCCTCGTTGACAAAACTCAGGCGAACCGATTTGGCGATCGTGCCATGAATCGTGTGGCCAATATAAAGCACGGCGGCCAGGAAGACGGAGATCATGGCGCCCATCGTTAGATACGGTTGCTGGCCGTAGGCGAAATAGGCCGCGGCGCAAGGCAGCAGCATCGCCGGGACCGAGCCGTAGAAGGCCGGCATAAAACAGGTCATCGCGGCCATGGCGCCGGCGCCCATACCGCCGATGACGAAGGCGATGAATATTTGGTGGGTCAGCGAATCCGACAGCACGATCACCATGACGCTGCCCAGACC
>JAUVWK010000497.1 GCA_030604165.1 Alphaproteobacteria bacterium
CGCGCCACTGAGGCGGCCAAGCTGGAGGCCCGCGGAGGAGTGGGACAATGGCTAACAAAAAAAGGACCCGTCGCATATCAGTTGGCAGCGGACGGACGAGTCCGCTCGGGGTCAACATGCGACCTACTGAACCGATTCACGGAAGGTCCGGTGCCGGGCCTAAAGCGGACCTCGCCACTCGCAACAACAGTTAGTGAGTCCATGACCTAGAGTGTTTTCCACTGACGTGGAATCGCACCGGCCCGCGCCTCCTCCCGGCGACCCCCAAGTGCGTTGGCCCACGCGTACAAGGCCATGGGTGGCCGGGAGGGGGAGCGGGCCGGTGCGATTCCACGTCAGTGGAAAACGCCCTAGCCGCGCTTCAGTTTCCAGTTTTCGCATTCCGTACCTTCGGGCACACTGTGCGCCCTTGGTGGCGCGCGGATGAGGAGAGCGAACGGGATGGGCGCGATGACGACAATTGTTGAGCTGCTGGCGCGCGGCGCGGCCGCCGCGCCGGCGCTCGCGGCGCCGGGCCGCACGCCGCTCCGCTTCGATGCCTTGCGCGCCCAAGTCGAGGCCACGGTCGAGCGCCTGAACGGCGCCGGTATCGGCCGCAACGACCGGGTCGGCATCGTGCTGCCGAATGGCCCGGAGATGGCGAGCGCCTTTTTGGCCATTGCCGCCGGCGCGACGGCTGCGCCGCTCAATCCGGCCTATCGGACGGCGGAATTCGAGTTCTATCTCTCCGACCTCAACGCCAAGGCGCTGATCGTCCAGAAAGACACGGAAACGCCGGCTCTCGCTATCGCCGAGCAACTCGGAATTCCGGTGATCGCGCTGGCGCCACGCGCCGACGCGGCGGCCGGTCGCTTCGACCTCGAAACGGAGGGCGGAGCGCCGGCGGCGCGCGGCGGCGCGGCGGAACCCGGCGACATCGCGCTGGTGCTGCATACCTCGGGCACGACCTCGCGGCCCAAGATCGTGCCGCTCAGCCAAGCCAACGTTTGCGCCTCGGCGCGAAACATCGCCGCATGGCTCGCTCTGACGCCGGCGGATCGCTGCCTCAACATCATGCCGCTGTTTCACATCCATGGTCTCATGGCGGCGGTGCTGGCCTCGCTTCATGGCGGCGCCTCGGTGGCCTGCTCGCCGGGCTTCAACGCGCTGCGGTTTTTTGCCTGGCTGGATGAGCTCGAGCCCACCTGGTACTCGGCGGTGCCCACCATGCATCAGACCATCCTGGCCCGCGCCGGGCGCAACGCCGAGATCATCGCACGGCGCCCACTGCGTCTGATCCGCTCGTCGTCGTCGTCGTTGCCGGCGCCGGTCATGGCGGAGCTCGAGGAAACCTTCGGCGCGCCGGTGATCGAATCCTATGGCATGACGGAGGCCTCGCATCAAATGACCAGCAATCCGCTGCCGCCGTTGCCGCGCAAACCGGGCAGCGTGGGCATCGCCGCGGGGCCCGAGGTGGCGATCATGGATCAGGCCGGTGCGCTGCGCGCGCCCGGGCAGGAAGGCGAGGTGGTGATCCGCGGCAACAACGTAACCGAGGCCTACGAGAACAACCCCAAGGCCAACGCTGGCGCGTTCACCGGCGGTTGGTTCCGCACTGGCGATCAGGGGATCATCGATGGCGAGGGCTATCTTCGCCTCACCGGCCGCCTCAAGGAGATCATCAATCGGGGCGGCGAGAAGATTTCGCCCCGCGAAGTGGACGACGTCTTGATGACCCACCCGTCGGTCGCGCAGGCAGTGGCCTTCGCCGTGCCGCATGACAAGCTCGGCGAAGACGTCGCCGCGGCCATCGTGCTGCGCGAGGGGGCCGAGGCCACCGAGCAGGAGCTGCGCAGCTTCGCAAGCGAGCATCTGGCCAATTTCAAGGTGCCGCGCAAGATCGTCTTTCTCGACGAGATACCGAAAGGCGCCACCGGCAAGCTGCAACGCATCGGCCTCGCGGCCAAGCTGGGGCTCGGCGGGTGAGGCTTTGCATTTTCGGGGCCGGCGCGATCGGCGCCTATCTTGGTGTCGAGCTGGCGTTGGCCGGCGTGGACGTTACGCTGATCGCGCGCGGCCCGCATCTCGCGGCCATGAAGAAGAATGGCGTGCGCCTGATCGTGGGCGCCGATGAGCGCGTCGCCCGGCCACGCTGTACCGACGATCCGGCCGAGGCGGGAGCACAGGATTTCGTCATCGTCACCCTGAAGGCGCACTCCGTGGCGGGCGTCTGCGACCGGCTGGCGCCCCTGCTCGGCCCGGATACCGCCGTGGTCACCGCCGCCAACGGTATTCCGTGGTGGTATTTTTACGGGCTCGAGGGGCCGTGGCGGAACACCCGCGTCAAGGCGGTCGACCCGGACGACGTGCAGTGGCGCGGCATCGGCCCGGAACGCGCCATCGGCTGCGTCGTCTACCCGGCGGCCGAGATCACCGAGCCCGGCGTGGTCACGCTGCAACCGCATCTCAGCAGCAACCGCTTGCCGATCGGCGAGCCCGACGGGACACGCTCCGAGCGTTGCCAACGTTTGAGCCAAGGCTTGATCGCGGCCGGCTTCAAGTCGCCCGTGCGTGGCGACATCCGCTCCGACATCTGGATCAAGCTGTGGGGCAACCTCGCCTTCAACCCGGTGAGCGCGCTGACTGAGAGCACGCTCGAGGACATCGCCCGCGACCCCGGCACGCGGGCGGTGGTGCGCGCCATGATGGTCGAAGGCCAGGCGATCGGCGAGAAGCTCGGCGTGCGCTTCGCCATCGACGTGGACGCGCGGATCAAAGGCGCCGAGGAGGTCGGCGCCCACCGCACCTCGATGCTGCAAGACCTGACCCGC
>JAUVWK010000398.1 GCA_030604165.1 Alphaproteobacteria bacterium
ACGCATGAAGGCCGCCGTCGCCGCGCTCTCGGACGGCGCCGCGGAGCTCGACATAAAACTCTGCCAACTGGTTAAATTACTTGATAAAAACAAGCCCGTGCGGATGTCGAAACGGAGCGGTCAGTTCGTCACTTTGCGCGACGTGGTGGAGCGCGTGGGCAAGGATGTCGTGCGCTTTATCATGCTGACCCGCAAGAACGACGCGCCGCTCGATTTCGACCTGACCAAGGTGCTGGAGCAGTCGAAAGACAACCCCGTTTTCTATGTGCAATACGCCCACGCGCGGGTTCGCTCGGTCTTGCGAATGGCCCAGAGCGAGATTCCCGAAGTGGACACCGAACCGGCGTCGCTAGGGGCCGCCGATTTCACTTTGTTGACTGACGATGCCGAACTTGATTTGATCAAGCGGCTTGCAGGTTGGCCACGCATAGTAGAAAGTGCCGCCCTAGCGCATGAGCCGCACCGCTTGGCTTTTTATTTGCATGACCTTGCTGCGGCCTTTCATCTACTTTGGAATAAAGGTAACGAAGATCCGGCCCTGCGCTTTATCATTACGGGCGACACGCGCGCGACGCGGGCGCGGCTGGCTCTGGTCTGGGCGGTCGGTGCGGTGATCGCGTCAGGATTGACCATATTCGGCGTCGAACCGGTTGAGGAGATGCGCTAGATGGCACCTGATCCGGAAGGCAGACAACCCGAGCCCGGTGCTCCCGGACACGAACCGGATTTGGAGTTCGTGGACGCGAACGAAGGCTGGGAAGCTGAACAGGCACGCGCGAAGCGGCGTGGCAGGCCGCGGCGGAGCGGTCGGCTGATGCCGATGTGGATTCTCCTCGGCGCGGCCGTCATCGTCGCCGCCGTATGGTTTGTCAGCGAGGAGATGGGCGGTACGGAGGAGGCCGTCGCGACGGTGCCTTTGATCGCGGCGCGGGAGGGCCCGATCAAGATCAGGCCCGACGAGCCCGGCGGCTTGGACGTGCCCAACCGCGACAAATACGTTTACAAGAGCCTGACGACGGATGAGCCGGAAAGCGGACCGGAGCAGCTTTTGCCGCCGCCCGAGGAGCCCATGGCTAAGCCCGAGGCACCGGCCGAGGCGTTGCGCGAAGTTTCGGTGAACCTGTTGTCGGAGGACGAGCCGGAGCCCGAGGCGCCGGGTCTGACGGTGGATCCGGCCGCCGAAATGGAGAGCGCGTTGGCCGAGCTGGCGCCGGCCTCGCAAACCGTAACCGGGCAGGATTCTTTCGCCGAGGTGCCGGAGAGCGCGGTCGCGGTGTTGGCTCCCAAGCCCGCCGAGCCCAAGCCCGCCGAGCCCAAGCCCGTCAAGCCCAAGCCCGTCAAGGCGGAGCCGGCCGAGCCGGCGAGCGCGCTTTCGTCCGGGTCCGGCGAGTTCTTGATTCAGATCGCGGCGGCCCGCAGCGAGGACGGAGCGAGACGCGAATGGCGGCGGCTCAAGGAACGCCACGGCGAAGTCCTGGGCGCGCTGTCCCTCACCGTGGTACGCGCCGACCTCGGCGACAAGGGTATTTGGTATCGGGTTCGCGTCGGCCCGTTCGTGGAAAAAAGCAGGGCAGCCAACGTCTGCGCCAAGCTCAAGGCCGAAGACGTGGGTTGCTTCGTTGCCAACCGCTGACGCCGCGGGCCGAGGGGCGCCGCGCGCCGTTATTTTCGGTTGCGCGGAGCAGGCCCTAGGCGAGGCGGAGCGGGCCTTCTATCGCGAGGCCGATCCGCTAGGCTTTATCTTGTTTGCGCGCAACTGCGATTCCCCCGAGCAAATACGAGCCCTGATCGAGGATCTGCGCGCCTGCGTCGGCCGGGCCGAGGCGCTGGTGCTGATCGATCAGGAAGGCGGGCGCGTGGCGCGGCTTGGCCCGCCCCACTGGCGCAAACCGCCCGCACCGGCCCGGATCGGCGCGCTGGCGGAGGCCGGTCTTGCCCGGGCGGTGCGCGCGGCTTGGCTCAATGCGCGGCTGATCGCCGCGGAGCTCGAGGCGCTTGGCCTCAATGTGGCCTGCACTCCGGTTTTGGACTTGCGTATTCCCGGCGCCGACGCCGTGGTCGGCGATCGCGCCTTCGGCGCCGATCCGGACCAGGTGGCCAGGCTCGGCCGCGCCGTTTGCGAAGGCATGATGGCGGGCGGCATCCTGCCCGTGATCAAGCATATGCCGGGCCACGGCCGGGCCCACGCGGACAGCCACTTGGCGATGCCGCGGGTGGATACGGCCCTCGACGAACTCGCGCGGACCGATTTTCGCCCCTTTCGTCTGCTGAACGACATGCCTCTGGGCATCACCGCGCATGTCAGTTACGAGGCGATTGACCGCGGAACGCCCGGCACCTCGTCGCGCGCGGTTATCCAGCGATTGATCCGCGGACAGATCGGTTTCGACGGCTTGCTGATGACGGACGATTTGTCCATGGCCGCACTCTCCGGGAGCCCGGCTGAGCGGGCCCGCAAAGCCATCGCGGCCGGCTGCGACGTCGTGTTGCATTGCAACGGTCAGCTCGACGAGATGGCGGAGGTGGCTGGCGCGCTCAGCGCGATGACGCCCGAGGCGGCACGTCGCTGCGCCCGCGCGAGCGCGGCGCCGAACCGAGATGACGCCATAGATATCGACAAATTACTGAGTGAATTCGATAATTTGCTCGATGCCCGCGCCGGGTCGTGATGGGCGACATATCGGGCATTCTGTATCAGGCGTCGGTCTGGGTGATCCCGGTTCTGATCGCGGTCACGGTGCACGAGGCGGCCCATGGCTGGGTCGCCAACAAGCTGGGCGACGACACGGCGTTTCGGCTCGGCCGCGTGACCTTCAATCCGTTCAAGCATATCGATCTGTTCGGCACGATTATCCTGCCGGGTTTGCTCATCTTTATCGGCGCGCCGTTCCTGTTCGGCTACGCCAAGCCCGTGCCGGTGAACTTCGCCCGGCTGCGCAGCCCCAAGCGCGACATGATCTGGGTGGCGCTGGCCGGGCCTGGGGCCAATATCATCCTGGCCTGTGCCGCGGCGGGATTGTTGCACGCCGCCGCCTTGTTTCCTGAAGGGTTCGCCAACTGGTGGGTGGAGGCATTTAGCCGGGCGCTGATCCTGAACATCATGCTGGCGGTGTTCAACATGCTGCCCTTGCCGCCACTGGATGGCGGCCGCGTCGTGACCGGCTTGCTGCCGCGCGCCTATGCCATTCGCTTCGCCCGGATCGAGCGCTTCGGTATGGTTATTTTGCTGGCGCTGCTCTTCGTTTTACCGATGCTCGGCGAGCAATTCGGGGTATCATTGAGCCCGCTGCTGTGGATCGTTATTCCGGTGGTCGATGCGATCCTGTCGGTGATCGTGATGATATTCGGGCTTGGCTAGAAATGTCGGCAACATGACGAACGAGGAGAGGTCGGAGGGGGCGCCGCGAGAGCCGGTCGAGGCCGGCGCGCAGGCCGCTATCGCGGCG
>JAUVWK010000255.1 GCA_030604165.1 Alphaproteobacteria bacterium
CTTTTCTTGGCATTGCGGCGATTCGCTTCGGTCTGCTTTGCTGAGGTCATAAGAACTTGCCTTTCATACGGTATCTCACACACCGGCATATTAGTGGATCCAAGGTGGTGGCGCAAAGCTACCGGCGAAACAAAGCCATTTGGATTGCATTAAATCAAACGGTTATGTTTTTTCGTAGGTAAAATAGAGCTTCCTTAGCGTCAGTCGCAAGCTCTTGGAACGCGGTCAGTCACGGCCAGTCAAATGAGTGCCTCCGCAATGTGTCGGGCGCATAGGCCAAGCATTCTGGCGGAGATAAACAACTGGTTGAACCGAGCGGTCTCATGGCACCAAGGGCAGCAGCCCGAGCGATTGCGCGATTTGAATGAGCCCGAGATAGAACGCGAGCTCGAGCAGGCGCCCGTAGCGCGGCCACAGCGCGGCGCCGCGCTGGCGCAGGCACGCTCCGATCGCGCTGACGACCATCTCCCAAGGCCCGCGGTGTTGTGGCATGATCCGGCTCTTCGTTGGCTGGGCTCGCCGCCAAAGGATCGCTGAAAGAGCTGAAAAATAGATGAAAACGGCGCCCGGCGCCGCCCGCTCACGGACTGCCGCGCACCCGCTGGCGCAGCAACGCGAAACTCTGGCTGAACGGCCACCAATACATGCGCGCGACCGTGTGCCATTCGCCGTCGCTGCCGTCGCCGAGACCCATGGGAAACTCCTCGCGCTCTTTCGGCACGTATAGCGTGCCGAAGGCCAGATCCCAGATGGCCAGGCCGAAGCCCCGGTTCTTGCCGAAGTGGTGGACCAGCGCGCTGTGGTGGATCTGGTGCTGGGCCGGGCTGACAAAGACATAGCCGAGCCGCCCGTAGGAGAGCCAGACATGGGTGTGCCTGAGATTGCCCACCAGGTTGTAGGCGAAGATCACCACATGCAGGCCGAAAAAGGTGACGAGACTGATATCGCCCGCGAAGAAATAGAGGAACAAGCCGGTCACCGGGCCGGTCAGCAGATTGGCGCCCATTGCCATGATGAACAGATCCAGCGGATGGACCCGGAAGCTGGTGAACGGAGTCAGCACCTCGGCCGAATGATGGACCTTGTGGAACTGCCACAGCAGCGGCACCTCGTGCAGCACGCTGTGGGCGATGTAACGGCCGAGGTCGTAGGCCAGGAAGAACGCCGCGCTGAACGCGAGCGTGGCGGCGAAGCCCACCTCGGCCGGGCTCGCCGGCGCGCCGAACAGACTGGTCAGGCCGTCGCGCACGCCTTCGCCGATCTGCGCGCCGCTCAGGATCAACGGCCCCACGATGGCTGGAAACAGAATGCCGTTGACCAGATAGAAGCGGTAATCCGCCCGCGACGAACGGTGCCACCACACCGCCCGGCTGAAAAAGCCGCGCAGGAACCCGAGCGGCGAAAAACGGCTGCGCCGCGCCCAGGCGCCCCAGACGCCATAGACCACGACCGCGATCGCGAGCGTCGATGCCAGGAACGGCCAGAACAACGACGAATCGTATTGGGCGAAGGCCAGGAAGGGGGCGAGCAGCGCCTGGACCGTCTCGAAGACCAGTGTGTAGAACTGCGTTGCCGCTTCTTCGCTCATGGCTAAGGAGTGATTGGATGGCTCGCTGAAGCCGGGGCCGAGGAAAAAACCCCGCGCCCCTATTCAATCACGCGGCCCCGCAAATGAGAACCGCGGATCGCTGCGCGGGTGGCGACAGATCAAACGAATTGGCCATCGGGCCTGGCGCGCGCTATCGTTGGGCCCGTCGGCGCCCGTCGGCGCCCGTCGGCGCCCTGTGGCGCCCTGTGGCGCCCTGTCAAAATGCGTGGCCCGGCACGGTTTGAACCGAAGCCGTGCCGGTGTAATCGCTGCGCCCGGCACGCGGTGGTTGACAGGCGCGCCATCGTGGTTCATTTCGCACCGGAATTGGGGCGTAGCCAAGTGGTAAGGCAACGGGTTTTGGTCCCGTGATCGGAGGTTCGAACCCTCCCGCCCCAGCCAGCCTTGCGCCGCGCCGAGGGCGCGGAAGTTTTCTCCGCGCGGCTATTTCGACGGGATCGTCGCGGCGGCCCGCGTGATCGCGCCGAGCGCGGCGTGCACGTCGTCATTCATTTCCAGCCGGCGCTCGTCGGCTTCGAGCGCCCGCGCCCGTGCTTCCATCGCCAGGCGCAGCACTTTCGCGCCGTGCGAAGGGGCCTTCGTGCCGCGTTTTGGGGCCGCCTGCGGCGCGGGACCGGGCGCCGCCGGCCGCGGCAAGCGCGCCTTGCCGGCCATGATTTCGTCCGCGGCCGCCTTGTCCGCCGCAACCCCGATCGCGCTTACGGCGTCGCGCCAGCCATATTGATAGGCGCCATGCCGAATCGCGCCGACCAGGCCCAGAAAACCTCGCTCGTCCGTGCACTGCTCTTTCATGACATGGCCGCCTAACACACCTTGCGGCGAGAGCCGCCGCATTTGCGGCCGGGCTCCCGTCCCGGTTGATCGCCCCCTGCGGCGGCGCCCGACCGACATCGGGCGAGCCGTCCATAAGGGTCTTGGATCCCCTCAACTTTAGCCCCTGTCGTGGCCGCCGCCCATGCTCTCTAAAGGACGGTACCCAAATGAGAAGCCTTCTCCATTGGCGCCGAAATCCTCCACCATTGGCGCTCCTTGGCGGGCCGGTGCGATTCCACGCACGGCGGAAATGATCTAGACTGGAAAGCGCCGCCGCGGGGCGCGGTGTGGCCCGAAGATCGGGCGCCCGCCCGGGCGGCGGCTTGGCTGAGGCGGCGGGAGCGTGAGCGAGCATTCAAAGCATCGTGTCGAGATGGAGCAACGCGCTGCCGCCATCGCCCTGGCGGGCGGGCTGAGCCAGGCGCTCGAGCGGGAAGCGCTAGCGCCACGGCTCGATCTCAGCCTCTCCGAGGCGCTGGTCTTGGGCCTTCTGCATCAAGGTGTGAGGAAATATCTGGCGGTCTTCGGCCATGGCTCCACCGAGCTGGCGGAGGTGCTGCGCGTTTACGACGGCGCGGGCGTCACCCGGACCTTCAATTTCCGCAACGAGGTCGCCATGGCCCACGCCGCGACCGCGCTGCGCTGGCAATATGGCGAGACATCGGCGGTGGTCACCTCGATCGGGCCCGGCGCCTTGCAGGCCCTGGCCGGCTCGCTCGCCAGCGCCTCCAACGGGGTCGGCGTCTACCACATCTACGGCGACGAGACGACCCATGGCGAAGGCTACAACATGCAGCAGGTGCCGAAGCGCGAGCAGGGCCTGTTCGGCCGCCTCGCCGCGGTGATGGGGGAATCCTACGTGCTGCACACGCCGCCGGCGCTGCGCGACGCCTTGCGCCGGGGCACGGCTCGGGTCCACCACCCCTACCGGGCCGGGCCGTTCTACCTGTTGCTGCCGCTCAACATGCAGGCGGTGGTTATCGAAGGGTTCAATCTCGCTGCCTTGCCCGAGCGGACCTCGGTGCCGAGGAGCGCTGTCTACGACCAGGGCGCGCTCGACCAGGCGGTGCGGAAGATCCAACGCCATCGCCGCATCGTCATCAAGGCCGGTGGCGGCGCGCGGCGCTACGCGGGCGAGGTGCGGCGGCTAGCCGAGGCGGTGGACGGCGTGGTCGCGTTGTCGCCCGGTGCGCTCGGCGTGTTGGCCGACGACGACCCCCGCAACATGCATGTGGGCGGCACCAAGGGCTCGATCAGCGGCAATCACGCCATGGCCAACGCCGACTTGCTGATCGCCGTGGGCTCGCGGGCGGTCTGCCAGGCGGATTGCTCGGGGATCGGCTATGAGCGTGTGGAAGCGGTGATCAACATCAACGCCGATCTGGCCGACGCCACCCACTACAACCGCACCACGGCGCTGATCGGCGATATCGGCGCGGTCATCGAGCAGCTGCTCGAGGCGCTCGGGCGCGCGGCGCCGCCCGACGCGGGCCCGTCTCGCGCCTGGCTCGAAGACTGCGCGGCGCGCAAGCAGGAATGGCGGCGCCTCAAGGCCGCGCGGTTCGCCGCCGAGCCGATCAACGATCCGGTGTGGCAGCGCCCCGCGCTGACCCAGCCGGCCGCGATCCACATCGTGGCGGCGTTCGCCAAGGCGGTCGGCGCGGTCAAATATTTCGACGCCGGCGACGTGCAGGCCAACGGCTTCCAGGTGGTCGAGGATGACGAGCCCGGCCAGACCTTCACCGAGACCGGCGCCTCCTACATGGGCTTCGCGATGAGCGGGCTATTGGCCTCGGCGCTCGCCGATCGGCCGCAATATGGCGTCGCCTTCAGCGGCGACGGCTCCTTCATGATGAACCCCTCGGTTCTGATCGATGCCGTGGAGTATGGCCTGAAAGGCATGATCGTGATCTTCGACAATCGCCGCATGGCCGCTATTTCGGCGCTGCAACAGGTGCAGTACGGCGCCGGTTTCGGCGCCAACGACAGCGTCGCCGTGGATTACGTCTCCCTGGCCAACGCCGTCTCGGGCGTCATGGCGGTGTTCGGTGGGTTCGACGCCGAGAGCTTGCGCGCCGCGCTGGCGCGCGCCCATGGCCACGACGGCCTGTCGGTGGTGCATGTCCCGGTCTATTGGGGGCACGATCCGCTCGCCAGCATGGGCGCCTACGGCAAATGGAACGTGGGCAACTGGTGCGCCGACGTGCAAGAGCGCTATATGGCCCAGGATCTCTGAGCGACCGGCTGGGTCTTCCCCGATATTTGCCCGGTATTTGACAACGCTGACGTTGGATTCGGGCCACTCGGAAAACCGGCCGGTCATGATTTCGTCATAGCTCTGGCACCGGACCGGGCCAAGCGAATCAGCCGCGCCGCGCCTCGCCGTCGCTTTCGATGCTTCGCCGCAAGATGGCTCTGCGCCTGCCGGGCGGCCGCGCCACGGCATACGGAGAGCACCAAGGCGCCCC
>JAUVWK010000361.1 GCA_030604165.1 Alphaproteobacteria bacterium
CCTGGGGCGGCGGCGCGGCAAGGTCGGGCGCGCGGCAAAAACCAGCCCGGCGGCGGGCATCTGGGCGTTATGAGCAAGCGACGAGACAAGGCGCCGCCGGTGCTGACGCCCGCGCGGCGGGCCGAGCAGGAGGCGCGCCGCGTCCGACTCGCGGCACAGTTGCGCACGAATTTGCGCAAGCGCAAGGCACAGCAAAGCGCCCACACCGCGACAAAGACCGCAAACAAGGCCGCGCCCGAGGAGAACGGCGGCTAACGCACTGGCCCCTTGCCGGTCTCGCGCCAGCCCGCGGCTTGGTATAAGAGCCCGCGCCGCTAGGGCCGCCTTCATCGCTTGTTCATGGCTTGGTGTTGCCATATTGTTGCGCCGCAACAAAGGAGGGATACCGGGCCGTGGCGACCCCGTGCGGCATGGGGATCGGCGCGGCACGTGCACCCGAATCAAGGGGTTGCGGTGCGCCGACCGTTTCGTAACGGGCCCGGCGCTGCGGGCCGAAGGGGCCTCGGATGGACCAGATTCGCATAGCCGGCGGGCGCGCCCTGAAGGGCGAGATTTCGATCTATGGGGCCAAGAACGCGGCGCTGCCGCTGATGGCCGCGAGCCTGCTGACGTCCGAGACCCTGACCCTCTCCAACCTGCCGCATCTGGCGGATATTTCCACGCTGGCCCATCTGCTGGCCGGGCTCGGCGTCGAGATCGGCATGAACGGCGACGCCGACAATGGCGGCAACGCCGGGCGCGTGCTCTCGCTCAGGGCCGAGACCATCTCCGAGACCACGGCGCCTTACGATCTGGTGCGCCGTATGCGCGCCTCGATGCTGGTGCTCGGGCCGCTGCTCGCGCGCGCCGGCGCGGCCACGGTTTCGTTGCCGGGCGGCTGCGCCATCGGCACCCGCCCGATCGATATCCATCTGGCGGGGCTGGAGCGGCTCGGCGCGACGATCGAGCTCCGCCACGGCTATGTCAACGCCGCGGCGCCGCGGGGCTTGACCGGCGGTGAGTTCCGCCTGCCGGTGCCCTCGGTCGGGGCGACGGAGAATCTGCTGATGGCGGCGAGCATGGCCAAGGGCGAAACCGTTTTGTCCAACGCCGCGCGCGAGCCGGAGGTCGCCGATCTCGCCAATTGTCTGTGCGCCATGGGCGCCGAGATCGAGGGGATCGGCAGCGATGAGCTCCGCGTGCGCGGCGTCGCCGGCCTGCACGGCACGGATCATGAGGTGCTGCCCGACCGCATCGAGACCGGCACCTATGCCCTTGCCGCGGCGATGACCGGCGGCGAGATCGAGCTGGTCGGGGCGCGGGCCGAACTGTTGAGCTCGCCCTTGGAGGCCTTCGCGGAAACCGGGATGCACATCGGCGAGACCGCGCGCGGCCTGGTGGTGCGCGGCGACGGCCGGGCGCGCAGCATCGATGTGCAAACCCAACCCTATCCGGGGTTTCCGACCGATCTGCAGGCGCAAATGATGGCGCTCATGGCGGTCTCCGACGGTGCCTCGATGATCACCGAGACCATCTTCGAGAATCGCTTCATGCATGTGCCGGAGCTGGTCCGGATGGGCGCCGACATCACGGTGCGCGGCGGCACGGCGCTGGTGCGCGGCGTCGCTAAGCTCAAAGGCGCGCCGGTCATGGCGACCGACCTCAGGGCCTCGGTTTCGCTCGTCTTGGCGGGGCTCGTGGCCGAAGGCGAAACCGTGGTCAGTCGGGTCTACCATTTGGATCGCGGTTATGAGCGGCTCGAGCAGAAGCTCGCCGCTTGCGGCGCCCAGATCGAGCGCGTCGAGCCATGACCCCAGCGACCCCAGTGACCCCAGTAGCCCAAGCGAGCCAAGCCGAAGCGCTGCGCCTCAGGGCCGAGGATGCCGAGGATTTGGCGGTGATCGCGGCCTGCTTACAGGATGCGCTGGCCAGCGTCGGCGAGATGGCCTACGACGCCGAGGCCAAGCGCTTCGCCATCATCTTCGTCCGCTTCATGTGGGAAGAGGCGGTCAGGCACTATCTCGCGCCGGACTCGGCCGGGGTCGACCAGGTCAAGGCGGGGCTGCATTTCGACGCGGTGACGGCGGTGCGGATGCGGGGCGTCGACCAAGGCGAGCCGAAGCGGCTGTTGCGCTTGCTCACCATCACCTGCGCGCCCGCGGACAAACCCGATGCCGTGACGCTGGTGTTTCTCGGCGGCGCCGAGATCCGCTTGACGGTGGAGCGCCTGCACTGCCAATTGCAGGATCTCGATGAACCGCAGAAAATCGTCAAGCGCGCCCGGCAGGGCAACGCGGGCTGAGCCGTGCGACCGCCCGGGAGATGACCATTGGGAGATAACCATGGCCGCCCGTGACGGCCTTGTTCTGGCCTTGCCGAAGGGGCGTATCTTGACCGAGATCGGGCCCGTGATGCGGCGCGCCGGCATCGAGCCCGAGACCGCCTTCGCGGACCCCGAGGCACGCCAGCTGCGCTTTACCACCAGCGACGAGGCGCTCAGCATTATCCGGGTGCGCAGCTTCGATGTCGCCACCTTCGTGGCCTTCGGCGCGGCGCAGCTCGGCATCGCCGGCAGCGACGTGCTGATGGAGTTCGATTACCGCGAGCTCTACGCGCCGCTCGACCTCAAGGTCGGACTGTGCCGCCTGGTGGCGGCCGAGCCCGCCGATCTGGCCTCCGACGATGACCCATCGCGCTGGAGCCATGTGCGCGTCGCCACCAAATATCCGCGTCTCACCCGGCGTCACTTCGCCGCGCGCGGCGTGCAGGCGGAGTGCGTCAAGCTGCACGGCGCGGTGGAGCTGGCGCCTTCGCTCGGCCTTTGCCGGCGCATCGTCGATCTGGTCAGCAGCGGCGCCACCCTGCAAGCGAACCAACTGGTCGAGGTCGAGCACATCGCCGATATCAGCGCCCGCCTGGTGGTCAATAGGGCGGCGCTCAAGACCCGGGCCGAGGAGGTCGGCGGTTGGATCGAACGGTTCAGGAAAGCGATCGATGGCGCGCCGGCTGCATAGCGCGGATGGCGCCTTCGAAACGGCGTTCGCGGCGTTTTTGAACGAGACCCGCGAGGCCCAGGCCGATGTCGAAGGCGCGGTCGCGGAGATCTTGGCGGCGGTGCGCGCGCGCGGCGACCGGGCGCTGCTGGATTATACCGAGCGCTTCGACCGGGTGGCGCTCGGCGCGGCCGACCTGCGTGTCGGCGCCGACGAGATCGAGGCCGCGACGCGCGCCTGCCGGTCCGAGACGTTGGACGCGCTGCGTCTCGCGGCGGCGCGCATCGAGGCCTATCACCGGCGCCAGCTGCCGGAGCCCGAGCTGCGCTATACCGACGCGGCCGGTGTCGCGCTCGGCGCCCGCTGGCGGCCGATCGCCGCGGTCGGCCTCTATGTGCCGGGCGGCACCGCGGCCTATCCGAGCTCGGTGCTGATGAACGCGCTGCCGGCGCGCGTGGCCGGCGTGGCGCGCACCGTGATGACCGTGCCGGCGCCGGACGGCGCGCTCAATCCGCTGGTGCTGGCGGCGGCGCAGCTCGCCGGCGTTAGCGAGATCTATCGCGTCGGCGGCGCCCAGGCCATCGCCGCGCTGGCCTACGGCACCGCGACCATCGCGCCCGTGGACAAGATCGTCGGGCCCGGCAATATCTATGTCGCCACCGCCAAGCGCCAGGTCTTCGGCACGGTAGGGATCGATATGATCGCCGGGCCGTCGGAGATTTTGGTGGTCGCCGACGGCGCCAACGATCCCGCCTGGATCGCCGCCGACCTGCTCTCGCAGGCCGAGCACGACAAAGCGGC
>JAUVWK010000533.1 GCA_030604165.1 Alphaproteobacteria bacterium
CGCGCTTATGTCCCTTGTACGGGAGGGAAAGAGACTTATACCAGGGGGCGCTAATCCGCGGGCCGCGGCGGGTCGGGAAAATCGCGGTAGAGAGCGAATTTGAAGTTGGTCACGGCGCCATAGACCGCGGCATGCAGGCCCTCGAGCGGGTCGGCGCGCCGCGCGACCAGTCCAAAGGCCTCGTCGAGCTGGGCCAGGTCGCGGGTGCCGATCATGATATGGAACTCCGCCGCGCCGTCAGGGGCGAGGCCGAGCTTGCGCCGCATGAGGCGGAATTCCTCGACCAGACCACGCTCCTTGAGGTTGCCGAGATAGGCATCGACATTGCGGCAAAAGGCCAGATCGCCCGCGCCGGGCTTGAGATCGCACCAGATGTGATACCAGTCCATCGCTGTCGCCCCCCGCGCCGAGGTACCACCTATTCGATGACGACCATGGTGCGGTCCGGCAGGAACTGCGATCGCTGCAGCCGATAGCGACCGGGGCCGATCACCTCCTTGAAGGCCTGGGTCTCGCCCGGAAACTTGGCCGAGCCCAACTCGTCGAGGGCGATCACGCCGCCCTTGACCATGTGCGGCAACAACAACTCGAGCACGCGCTTGGTGGGCTCGTACATGGCCATGTCAAGATAGGCGAGCGCGACCAAGGTTTCCGGATGAGCGTCGAGATAGGCTTCGAGGGTCTCGACGGCGTCGCCCTTGATGAGCTCGAACTTGCGCTGGTGATCCATCACGTTGTCGCGCTCGTGCACGGCGAGAACTTCGGCGAGATAATCTTGATAACCCTCGGGCATGGCGTAGCCGCCGAGCGCGGCGTGCGGCGACGTGCCGTCTTCCTCGGTGACCGTGGGATAGCCCTCGAAGGTGTCGAACCCGACGACCTTGCGGGTCCAGTTGTAGGGTTCGTAGATGCCGCGCAGCGAGCCGAACAGGGCCAAATTTGAACCCCACCAGACGCCGAACTCCATGACGACGCCGGGCTTGTCGAGGATCTTCTGATAGAGCTCGTTCAAATAGAGGATCTTGGCCAGTATGACGCTGCGGGTATAAAGCCCGAGATTGGCGATCAGCTCTTCGTTCTTCTTGGGCGCGCTTTTCAGCAGGCGGGCCAGATCCTGTTTCACCGCGGCATGCTTCGGTCCGCCGACCGCGGGCAGCTCATAGACGTTGTCCTTGGTCATGCCTGCGCCACCTTCAGAGTTCCTTAACCAAATTATTGGACAAAGCTTGACGATCGATTAAAAGGTCGGGAATGGGGCGTGGGACTCAGCGATAGGAGCGTACCATGCCAACATCCGTCGACCGTCCTCCCGCCAATGGTGAACTGCGACGACAGTACCTCGAAGAGGGGTTCTGTGTCCTGAAGGGCTTTCTGCCCCTCGCGCAAGTCCAGCAGATTTACGACGACATGATGTCGATCTTCGCCCACCAGCTTCGCAGGCTTGGGCTGCCCGAGGCCGATTGGCGGACGCCGAGCGGCCTAAGCGCCAATCTCGTCACGCTCTTCCGGACCGATATGGAGACCTATCTGAACTGCGCCCGGCAGACCCAATTGCTGCCGAGCATCCATACCCTCACCGCCTGCCCGGAATTCGTCGACGTGCTGAAATCGCTCGGCCTCGACGAGCCGATCATATCGACCAAGCCGGTGTGCCACTACATGACCGGCGCCATTAAGGTACCGGGCGGCTACAACTTTACGCCGCCGCACCAGGATTGGCGCAGCATGCAAGGCAGCCTGGACGGCGCGGTCATATGGGTGCCGCTGGTCGATATCGACACCGATTCATACCCGGTGGAGGCCGTGCCCGGCTCGCACAAGCTCGGCCTGTTGGACACGGAGCCGCATGCCGCGATTCCCGCGGTCAGCGATCCGCGCATCCGAGACGAGGATTACATCCCGCTCCTGGTGGAGCGCGGCGACGTGGGGGTGTTCAATGGCTTTCTGGTGCACCGCACGAGTGAGCGCGGCGACGATCGGGTGCGGGTGGCGATGAGCCTGCGCTACAACAACGCGGCCGAGCCGAGCTATGTCGCGCACGGCTATGCCACGCCCTACAAATACGGCTATCAGTTGGAGTTATTGTTCGAGAACTTCCCGACCGAGCAGCAGATCCATCGGATCTTTTCGAACCCAGCCAGCTAGCCTTCCAAAATGGCGAGGCCGAAACCGTCCCGGCTGAAACCGTTCCCGCAATAGAGCATGTAGATCGCTCCCCGGTGACGAAAAACATGGGGATAGGCGATCATTTCGGAATCCCAGCCGCTCCGCGACACTTGCAACCCCACCGTTTCGTCCTTGCGGCTCCAATGCACGCCGTCGCCTGATTCGGCATAGCCGATGCGGTAACTGAAGCTCGTGCCGCGGTAGCAATACCACATGCGGAACAGGCCATCCTCGTGGCAGACGCAGGGCCGGGCGATGGCCATCTCGTCCGGATGTGTGTGGTCGATGGCGGGCGCCGGGCTGGGCCGCCAGACCATGCCATCGGCCGAGCGGGCATGGCGGATATTGTAGGCCGACCAGGCGGGTTTGCCGTC
>JAUVWK010000520.1 GCA_030604165.1 Alphaproteobacteria bacterium
GCGCCGCCTCGGCCGCTATGAGATCGTCCTCCTGGTCGGTGGTGGTGGCGCAACAGACGATATCGACCCCGGCCGCGGCACGGCAGCGCTCGAGCACGTGCGACAAAACGGTTCGACCGGCGAGCGCCTTCATCACCTTTCCGGGCAAGCGTGTCGAGCCCATGCGGGCCTGAACAATGGCCGCCGTCACGGGCACGGCCGCCTCGGATTCTCCGTGAGGCCACAGCAACGGATCATAGGGCTTCGAAGACACTTTGGATGACGCGCTCGCAATCCCGATCCGTCATCCCGGGGTAAAGAGGAATGGTCAATGCGGCATCGTAGAACGCCTCCGCTTCCGGAAAATCGCCGCGCCGGTAGCCGAACTTATCGCGGTAGTAGGGTTGGAGATGGAGCGGAATATAGTGGACGTGCACACCGATCTTGCGGGCGCGCAGCGCCTCGAACACCTGCCGCCGCGTCTTGTCGATTCTGTCGAGGCGAAGGCGCAGCATATAGAGGTGCCAGGCGCTTTCCCGGTCGGCTTCCTGATGCGGCACGACGAGGGCGGAGGAGTCGGAAAACGCCGCCGTGTAGCGCTTGGCGAGCGCCCGCCTGCGCGCCAGGAACCGCTCGAGCTTGCCGAGCTGACTCAGACCCAGAGCACACTGGATATCGGTGATGCGATAGTTGAAGCCCAAGGCCTGCATTTCGTAGTACCAGGGCGCCGGCTCGTTGGCGTTGCCGCCGCGGAGTTGCGTCCCGTCGTTGTCGGCGGCCTGATCCCCGAGCCGGATGCGCGCCGGGTCGTTGGTGATGCCATGGGTGCGGAACAAGCGCAGCCGCCCTGCCAGCTCGTCGTCGTCAGTGGCGATCAAGCCGCCTTCCCCCATGGTGACATGCTTGACCGGATGAAACGAAAAGATGCTCATGGCGGCGAGCGACCCCACGGGCCTGCCTTTATAGGTGGCGCCCAAAGCGTGCGCCGCATCTTGGATAACGGTGATGCCGTGGCGCGACGCGATCTCGTTGATCGCGTCGATATCGCAGGGCTGCCCGGTGTAATCGATGGGAATGATGGCCTTGGTCCTGGGCGTGATCGCCGCCTCGAGCTTGGCCGGGTCCAGGCAATAGGTGTCGGGCCGAATATCGGCGAACTTGACCGAAGCGCCGAGATAGAGCGCGCAGTTGCCGCTGGCCGCGAAGGTGATGGGACTGGTGATAATTTCGTCTCCGGGGCCGATATCGGCGGCGAAACAGGCAGCGTGCAGCGCCGCTGTGCCGGTGGCGACGGCGACGCCGTGCTTCGCACCGACTCGCTCGGCGACGGCCTCCTCGAAGGCGGGAATCTTCGGGCCCTGGGTGAGCCAGTCGCCGCGCAGCACCTCGACCACCGCGGCAATGTCGTCGTCGTCGAGGCTCTGGCGGCCATAGGGAATAAAGGATTCGCTCATCGGCTCGCTTTCCAGTCGCTGGCTCAATCGAAGGCGAGCCCGCGAACGGTGCGTAAATTGCTATAGCGCGGTTGCTCCGGGTCGCCGAGTGCGCCGGCCTCGAACGCCGCCTTGAGCTCGCGCACGCTGTCGGCCACGGTCGTCTCCGCCGTGAAGCCGAGGGCCTCGTGAAGTTTGGCGCAATTCACCCGGTAATTGCGCGCATCGACGGTGTTGTTGGGGCGATTAATCTTCATCTCGGGGAAGGCCTCGGCGACGAGCGCTCCCAGCGCGTTGACGGTGTAGTTCTCAGCGCTGTCGCCGACGTTGAAGATCTGGGCGCGCACAACATCGAGCGGCGCGTCGAGAACCAGGGCGATGGCGCGCGCCACGTCGCCGACATGAACGTGAGGCCGCCACTGATCGCCGCCGTAAAGATCGATCGCGCCCTGCGTCGCGGCGTTCTTGACCAGGGTGTTGACGACAAGGTCGAAGCGCGCCCGGGGCGAGAGGCCGTGCACCGTGCCGAGGCGCAGGATGGTCGGCGCGAACAACCGGTTGGGACGACGTGCCATGGATAGCACGGCCTCCTCGACGAGTAGCTTGATCTTGCCGTAGAGGCTGACCGGCGCCGTTGCCGAGGTCTCGCTGAGCAGCTCGTCGGGCGTCTCGCTTGCGCCGTAGACGCTGCAGGACGAGGTGTAGACGAAGCGGTTGATGTTGAGGTATTCGCACAGCTGGGCGAGGGCGGTGACGGCGAGATAGTTCGTCTTGAGCGCCGTCTGGGGCGCTTCCGCCACCGCCCGATCGCCGACCAGCTCGGCCAAGTAGACCACGGCGTCGACCCCCTCGACGGTGTCGACGAGGTTGTCGATGTTCTTGGCGTCGCCCGCGACGATATCGACCTCGTTCTCGAGCCCGGCCAGCGATTCGCGGCCGTAGAGGAAAAGATCCAACACCCGGACCGACCAGCCGTCGGCGACGAGATTGCGGGTGAGCACGGAGCCGATATAGCCCGCGCCGCCGACGATGAGGACCGAGCGCCGGCGCGGCGAGATGTCGATGCCGGGCGCGCGCCGCAGAAGCGACTGGACGTCGATCAGACCCACCGGGCGGCGGCTGTCGTCGGTCACCGGCACCATCACATGCATCTGTTCGACGGCATAAAGCGCCTTGAGCCTGTTGAGCGCGGCGTTGACGGCCATTTCGCGGTCGAGATCGGCGAGGGCGATGCTCACCGGCGAAGCGTTCATGACCTCC
>JAUVWK010000073.1 GCA_030604165.1 Alphaproteobacteria bacterium
CACGACTACGAGACCGCGCAGCGCCTGGATGCGGAAACCTCCGGCACCATCGAGGCCTTGCGCGACGACGGTCTCAGCGGCGAGCGGGCCTGCGGCTACCGGCCGCTGGCCGGCCTGCTCCGGCGCGCCGCGCAGCTCGATCTGCGCGCCACCACGCTCGACTTGCGCAACTCGGGCGATACCGCCGGCGACCGGCAGCGCGTTGTCGGCTATGGCGCCTACGCCTTCGAACCCGCCGATGAGGCGCGCCTGCCCGAGCGCTTCCGCGCCCAGTTGCTCGCGGTCGCGCGCCGCGCCATCGCCTTCGGCTCGGAAACCGGCCGCCGCCCCAGCCTCGACGCGGCTGCCTACCCGGCGCCCTTGCGAGCGCGGCGCTGCACCTTCGTCACGGTCAAGGTGGGCGGTCGCTTGCGGGGCTGCGTGGGCTCGCTCGCGCCCGACCACGAGCTCGTCGCCGACGTCGCCCGCAACGCCTTCAAGGCGGCCTTCCACGATACCCGGTTCGCGGCGCTGAGCCCGGCGGACTTAAGCGAAACTCAGGTCGGTATCTCGATCTTGAGCCGCCCCCGGCTGCTGACGTTTCGCTCGGAAGCCGATCTGATCGCGCAGCTTCGGCCCAACCGGGACGGGCTGATTATCGAAGACGATGGCCACCGCGGCGTCTTCCTGCCCCAGGTTTGGCGCGCCATCGCCGCGCCCGACGAGTTCTTGGGCAACCTCAAGATCAAGGCCGGATTGCCGGCGGAGCACTGGTCGGCCAGCCTGAAGGCGTGGCGCTACAGCACAGAATCCTTCGGCGAGGCCGACTAGAGCGGTTCGATGCGAGCGGAATAGCCGCTACGTGTCGAGGCCTTTCCAGGTTTCTACCGGATCGCCCTTTAGCCGGATCACCAGGAACTTCGCCTCGGGGCCCAGCGACGCCAGATATTCATCGCCGGCCGGCTCGCCCATATAGCGGCGCGCCAGGATCCGCGGGTAATTTTCGATACCGTCGGGCAAGAGCTCGGCGTCGCCCCGATAGCGGACGTAAGAATAGGGCCGGCGTGCGGGCGCGATGGTGATCGCGATGCGTGGGTCGCGCCGGATGTTGCGGACCTTCGCGGTCTCCGCCAGGACGATCATGTAGAGCGCGCCGTCGGGCTCGGCCAGATACCACACCGGCGTCGCATGGGGGTAGCCGTCCGCCCCGTTCGTGGTCAGTACCGCCAAGTGGCGCTCGTCGAGAAAGGCCCGCAGCTCGGCGGGCGTCAGCTTGGTTTCTGCCTCGGTCATCGTCTCGTCTCCCTTCAAAGGCCGGCGCTACCGCGTCTCCTCGGCTTGTTTGGCGCGGATCGCCTCGGCGCGACGCGTCATCTCGGTCGCCTTGGCGCTGCGTCCGCTCGCATCGAGCAGGGCGGCATAGCTTTCCAGGCTCACCGCCACCTCGCCATGATCGGGCCCGAGCTCCGCTTCCCGAATAGCCAGCGCGCGGCGGTAAAGCGGCTCGGCCTCGGCGTATTTGCCTTGCTCGCGGTAAAGCTCCGCCAGGTTGTGCAGGCCCGTCGCCACGTTGGGGTGCGCGGGCCCGAAGATCTCTTCGGCAATCGCCAGCGCCTGCTTTTGCGGCGGCTCGGCGCGCCCATATTGGCCCAGCGCTTTGTAAAGCACCGCTACGTTGTTGAGCATGGCGGCGAGGTGTGGATGATCGAGACCGAATTCCTCCTCGGCCAGCGCGGCCGCCTGCTCGGCGAAGAGGATGGCCCCTTGCGTGTCGCCCCGGGCGTGCAGCTCCTCGAACCGCTTGTAGGCCTCCAACAGCTCCGGCGACTGCCCAAGCGCCACCACGGGGCAGAGGATCAGGGCCACCAGAATCGACAAAACCAGACCGCGGCCCGCCATGGGGCACTCTCCCGGCAACGCGCTTCGTTCCCAGGGAGCCTAGGACAATCCTCGGGTCGATTTCAAACGCCGAGATGCCGCCGAGATGCCGTAGTGAAACGCGCCTAGCGCGCGCCGTCAGTGCCGCGGTTGGACCGGCGCGTTCGTGGCTGGCTTACCGTCCGCAGCGGCATTCGCGGCCCGCCACTCCCAGGGCGGGTCGAAGCGGCTGCGCCAGACGCCGACGTCCTGTTGCTCGGCGGCTTCCTGGTCCAGCGCATAGTCGTCGGACTGATCGCGGTAGGCGAGCGCCATGCCGATGCGCACCATGGTCTCGTTGAGCTGCGCGGCCTCGGTCCGGCAAACCGCGTAGGGCCGGCCTTCCGCGCTGCGCCCGGTCTCGACGCAGGCAACCTCGCGCTTGGCGACCAGCGCGCTCAGCATCCTGGAAGAATCTTCGCCGCAGGGCCAAGAGAAGATCACCACGCGGCAGGTCTGCGCCATCTCCGGCGCGTCGATGCCATGCAGCTCGATCCGTTGTCCGTCGATCTCGATGGTATCGCCGTCGATGACCGAGGCGAGGCCGACATAGCGGCTCATGCTGGCGGATTTGCTGGCCGCGAACTGATCGGCCGGGTCGGAGAGGCTGACCTGGAAAGGCTCATCGGCGCTGGCGGGCGCGATCCAACTCGCAATCCAACTTAACGCTAGAAGGGCGCCGAAAATGTTCAGCGTGCGCCGGATGGATCCCGCTTTCGACCGTGTGGTCGGCATGGTTTGTCTCCGTCTTTCAATCGCTTGGCCGCCGGGGGGCTCACTCCCCGAAGCTAGACGACAATGCCGGAAAAACCTTGCGTTAGCCTTAAGCCCCCGCGCCCGTTAGGGATACTCGGATCGGAACGAAACAGGATCAAAGCGGCGCGCCCAGCCCACCATAGGCTCGGCCCGAGGCGACTGACCGGGGGCGGGGAATGGGTTACGATGCTGGCGGGCCCGAGCCGGCCCAACGACAACGCATTCGGGGGAGGACCGCCATGCCCGGCGAGACAAGCCAACTGAGCCGCGAGCAACCGCTTGTTCCGGGGCGCTCGGCGCTGCTCGTGGTCGATGTGCAGAACTACTGCGCCGAGCGCGACGGCGGCGCCTTCGCCGGCTTGGACGAGGCCGCGTTCGAGGCCGCCTGGGGCTATTATTTCGCGCGCCTGGAGGGCGCCACGATTCCCAATCTGCGGCGCCTCATCGGGGCCTGCCGGGAGGCGGGCGTCGAGGTGATCTATACGGTGATCCGGGCGCTCACCCGCGACGGGCGCGAGCGCAGCCTGGATTACAAGATCACCGGCTTTCTCGTGCCCAAGGAGTCCTGGGACGGCGAGGTGATCGCGGCGATCGCGCCCGGCGACGACGAGATCGTGCTGGCGAAATCGGCCTCCAGCGTCTTCAACGCCACCAACATCGACTATCTGCTGCGGAACTTGGGCGTCGAGCGATTGGCCATCGCCGGCGTCTTCACCGAGCAATGCGTGGAATCGGCGGTGCGCGACGCCTGCGACCTGGGCTATCTGGTGAGCCTTGTCGCCGACGCCTGCGCCACCAAGAGCGAGGCGCTACAGGTCAATTCCTTGCAGGCGATCAAGGGCTATTGCCGCATCGTCGACACCGCCGACCTGGTCGCCGAGTTGGGCGCCGAGCTGGGCCGTGCCACACCGCCGCAAATCGCCCAAAGCGGCGATTGAGATCGAGCAAAAGAAACCGAAGCGTCAGGGGAGAGCGCCATGAACACCATGTTTCCGCAAAAGGGTTTGCATTGGAAACTGCTGGAGCGCGAGCTGTGGGAGTCCCGCATGGCGGACGCGCCGTGGCGGCACGGCTCCACCTACATGTACTGGCCCGACCCCGGCGACAACCTTCATCTGGTCGCCAAGGAAGCCGCGACCATCCTCTATAATCACCGCCTGTTGGGTCGCACCGGCAATCCCTCCGCGCTCAAGGTCGAGACCGAAGTCAAGCAGATGGTGCTGGAGATCCTGGGCGCGCCGGAGGGCGCCGCGACGACCCTGACGGCAGGCGGGACGGAAAGCAATTACCACGCGGTCAAGGTGGCGCGCGATTGGGCGCGCGAACACTTGCCCGAGGCCCGCGCGCCCGAGGTGGTGACCCCCTACACGGCGCATCCCTCGTTCGACAAGGCGGCGCAGATCCTGGATATGAAGATCGTGCGGGTGCCGGTGGGCGCCGATTTCCGCGCCGATGTCGGCGCCATGGCCGAGGCGATCGGCGCCAACACCGTGATGCTCGTGGGCTCGTCGCCGGCCTTTCCGCATGGCCGCATCGACCCCATCGCCGAGATCGCCGCCTTGGCCCAGGAGCGCGGCCTGCGCTGCCATGTGGACGCCTGCGTCGGCGGCTTTCTGGTGCCGTTCCTGCGCAAGCTCGGGCGCGAGCTCGAGAATTTCGACTTCGCGATCCCGGGTGTCTCCTCGATTTCGGCCGACCTGCACAAGTTCGGCTTGGCCCCGACCGGAATATCGAGCTTCAGCCTGCGCGACGACGCCGATCTCGCCCATCAGCGCTTCGCCTTCGACAACTGGCCCTACGGCTCCTACGCCACCGACACCTTCGCCGGCTCGCGCAACGCCAGCGCCGTGGCCGGCGCCTGGGCGGTCATGAAGCACCTTGGCGAGGACGGCTACCTCGAGAAAGCGCGCGACATCGTGCGTATCACCGACCTGCTGCAAAGCGGCATCGAGGCGATCGACGGGCTCAAGCTCGTGGCCCCGCCCGAAGCCGGCATCGTGCTATACGGCGCCGACGGTTTCGATATCGTCGCGGTCGCCGACGGGCTCGACGCGCGCGGTTTCAAGTCCCGCTGGTGCAAGGAGCCGCCATCGATTCACCTGCTGGTCAGCCCCTTGCAGGACGAGCAGATCGTGGTCGAATATCTCGACGCGCTCGCCGGCGTGGTGGCCGAGGTCAAGGCGGGCACGATCAAGCGCAAGTCGCAAGAGGCGATTTACGCCTGAGGGCGCGCACGGCGGCCGGAAAGCGAGCCGGGAAAGCGGGCCGGGGATGAGTGAATTTTCTTGACAGGCCGAAGAAGGCTTCTATATTTCGATATATGTCGAAATATGAAAATAACGGCGTCACCGAACTTGCCGAGATGTTCAAGGCGCTGGCCAACCCGCACCGGCTGAGCATTTTCTTGCGTCTCGCCGGCTGTTGTCGGCCGGGAGCGGCCTGCGGCGAAAGCATGCGGGCCTGTGTCGGCGAGCTGGGCGGCGAACTCGAACTCGCGCCGTCGACGGTTTCGCACCACCTCAAGGAACTGCATCGCGCCAAGCTGATCCATATGGCGCGCTCGGGTCAGACCGTCGAGTGCTGGGTTGAGCCCGAGACGGTAGATGAGCTGACGCAGTTTTTCCGCCGGGCGGCGTCGGCGTGAATCGTTTGTCTATTCTCGATCGATGAATGGAAGGAGCCAAGCCATGAGCGAAAGCCACAACGAACGAGTCCGCGACGCGGTCCGGGCCAGCTACGGCAAGGTCGCGCAGACCGGCATCGGTAGTAGCGACACGAGTCCGGACTCGGACTCGGACTCCGGCATGCCCTGTTGTGCGCCGGACATGAACTCGGTGCGCGCGGCCGCGCGTGTGCTCGGCTATAGCGAGGCGGAGCTCGACGCCGTGCCCGAGGAGAGCAATCTGGGCCTCGGTTGCGGCAACCCCACCGCCATGGCGGCGCTCGAGCCGGGCGAGACGGTGCTCGATCTGGGCAGCGGCGCCGGCTTCGATTGTTTTCTCGCGGCCCGCCAGGTCGGCCCGACAGGCTACGTAATCGGTGTCGACATGACCTCGGAGATGCTGGCCAAGGCGCGCCACAACGCCAAGCAGGGCGGCTTTGACAATGTCGAGTTCCGGCTCGGCGAAATCGAGCATCTGCCGCTGGCCGACGATAGCGTCGACGTCGTCATCTCGAACTGCGTCATCAACCTGTCGCCGGACAAGGCCGCGGTGTTCAGCGAAACCTTCCGGGCGCTCAAGCCGGGCGGCCGGATCTCGGTCTCCGATATCGTGGCGACGACGCCGATTCCGCCGGCCATGACCAACGACATGGCCATGATATCGGGCTGCGTCGGTGGCGCGGCGCTGGTGGACGATGTCGTCGGCTGGATGGAGCAGGCCGGGTTCAGCGATATCAAGGTCGACGTCAAGGAGCAGAGCCGCGCGGTGATCGCCGAATGGCTGCCGGGGAAGGGCGTCGAAAAATACGTCGCCTCGGCCACCATCGAGGCCACCAAGCCGTAGACGCGCATCGAATCCCAGAGCCAAGCGGCTTCAACCTTGCTCGCCGGTTCGCCGGCCAACGATGAGACAGCCAATGAAAGTCGTCAGCAGCGAGATTTGCCCCTTCGTACAGCGCGTGATCGGCGTTCTGGAACTCAAGGGCATCGACTATGATGTGGAATACGTCTCTCTCCGCGACAAGCCAGACTGGTTCCTGAAGGCATCGCCCCACGCTCAGGTGCCGATCATCATCGAAGACCGGGGTGTTCTATTCGAATCCGCCGCGATCTCCGATTATCTCGATGAGGCCTATGGAGGCCCGAAACTCTACCCCGACGACCCGTTCAATAAGGCGCAGCACAGTGCTTGGGCCGAGCTTGCGGCCAAGAACTACTTGGTACAGTGCGGCGTCATGCGAGCCGCGACGGCCGAGACCTTCGAACAGAAAAAGGCCAAGTTCCTGAGCGCATTCGAGAAAGTCGAAAGCGCGCTTGAGGACGGCCCCTATTTCGCTGGCGACCGTCTCTTCATGGTGGACGCGGTGTGGTACCCGCTGCTCCATCGCGCCGCCGTGGTCGAGGCCCATTCCGGTTTCGATTTCCTGGCCGCCTTCCCGAGGGTGAAGAATTGGCAGCGGAGCCTCTTGCGGGTCGATGCCCTCGCCCGCTCGGTCGCGGAAGATTTCGAGGCGCTGTTTGCCGGGTTCTATTTGAGCGGGGAAACCTATCTCGGACGTCTCGCCGGTCGCGACGTCCCGCTCTCGCACGCCGGTTGAAGCGACTTAGAGCACTCAAGATTTAACGGCTCCGGCCGTCGCTCCTTCATAAGCGAGGCGGGCGGCGGCGAGGTCTTCCAGCGCCGCGCCGACCGATTTGAACAGGGTTATCTCGTTGTCGTCGCGCCGGCCGGGATGCGCTCCCCCGGCAAGCTCATGGAGATCGGCCGCGATATCGGCCTCAGTGATGGCGCCGCCGGCGATCGCCTGGACGATATCGCCCGCCTCCTTGAGCGCGCCGGCGCGGGTGTCGACAAAGAGCCGCGCGCGGCGGAGCGCGGCGTCGTCGGCCTCGCGCATGTCGGGCCGAAAAGCGCCGACCAGATCGAGATGGGCGCCGGGCGAAAGCCAGTCGCCGAGGATCAAGGGCTCCGTGGCGAGCGTCGCGCAGCAGATCACCTCCGCCCAATTTGCGTCTGCCGCCAAGTCGCGGGTCGGCCGCACGCCGAGCCCGGGCCGGTTCAGCTCGGCGGCCAACGCCTCGGCGTGCGCCGCCGTGCGCGACCATAGCCGCACCTCGTCGATCGGCCGTACCGCGGCGTGGGCCTCGATCAGATGGGGCGCGAGACTGCCCGCGCCGACCATAAGCAAGCGCCGCGCGCCGTCGCGCGCCAGATAGCCCGCGGCCAGCGCCGAGGCCGCGGCCGTGCGCCGGCGCGTCAGGCAGGGGCCGTCGAGCAACGCCAGCGGCGCGCCGGTGTTGGCGTCGAGCAGGAAATATTGGCCCAAGACCGAAGGCAGGCCCTTGCCCGGATTGTCGCCGAAGACGGTGACGATCTTGACGCCGAGATAGCGCCCCTCCTGCCAGGCGGGCATCAGCAGCAGCGTGCCTTCGCCGCCCTCGGGCGTCGCGACATAGTGATGATGGCGCGTCGGCATGGCGCAGCCGTCGCGAAACATGGCGCGCAGTGCCTCGATCAGGGCGGGAACCTCGAGCAGCCCCTCGAGCGCGGCCTCGTCGATAATGCGCATGGAATCCATGATGCGTTGCAATCGCCCGCCATGGAAAGCCCTTCCCCGATCTTGGGGAAGGGTTCGATTACACCTTGGCTCCGTATTCGCTGCGCGCCGTCTCGGCGGTGACATAGCCTTCGCGGAGGTCTTCGTCGACTTGCGCGGCGTCGCGCTCGCTCGCCTTGCCATAGCCGCCGCCGCCGGCGGTGCGCAGGCGAATGCGATCGCCGTCGTGCACGGTAATGTTCGACCACTTGCTGGTGGAGGGCTTGCCGAAAGCCTCGGTCATGTTCAGCCAGCGATCCGAGTTCGCCGCCATATAGTGCGTCGAGCCGGGGCCGCCTTCGCCGCCGCCGTAGAGGCCCCAAGCCCGGTTCTGATGGCGGTCGGAGAGCTGGCTGATAGTCATGTCCCGGTTGAGGCATTTGATCGTCTTGGTGGTGGCTAGGCCGCCGCGGTGGGCGCCGGGGCCGCCCGAATCCGGGACCAGGGCGAACTCCTCGGTGAGCCACGGATAGCGGGTCTCGAACACCTCCACCGGGATCACCCGGCAATTGCCGTTGATCGAATCGGTGGCGTCGTTGCCGTCGGCGAAGTTGCGCCCGCCCCAGCCGGACAGCTCGATGTCGTAGCAGGCGAAATATTCGTCGTTCTCGTCGTCATGGCCGCCGAAGACGAAGTTGGTGTGCGAGCCGCCCTCCGCCGCCATGGCGCGCTCCGGCAGGCCCGACGCCAGCGCGCCCATCACCGTGCCGGCGATGCGCGGGTGGGTTTCGGTGTTGCCGCCGACCTCGGGCGCCGGGTAGTTGACGTTGACCAGGAGGCCCGGCGGCGCGACTACCTTGATCGGCCGGAAACAGCCCGAGTTCTTGGGGATGGTCTCGTCGGTGAGATGAAGAATGGCGTTGTAGGTGGCCGACCAGGTGACGCCGAGGGTGGCGTTGATGGGGCCGCGCATCTGCGCCGACGTGCCGCGATAGTCGACCACGATCTCGTCATTGTTGATGAAGGCGTTGACCTTGATCTTGGCCGGCGTATTGCTGATCCCGTCATTGTCCATGAAGTCCTCGAACTCGTAGAGGCCATCCGGGATGGCCGCGAGCTCGGCGCGCATACGCGCCTCGGAATAATCCATCAGGTCCGCGCAGGTTCGATTGAACAGCTCCGGGCCATATTTGGCGATGACCTGCTTGAGGCGTGCCGCGCCGACCTCGATGCCGCTGATCAGGGCGCGCATGTCGCCGTAGTTGTGGCGCGGCGTGCGCACATTGGCAAGCCACAGCTTCCACACCTCGGGCACGTCCTTGCCGGCTTTCTTGATCTTCACCGGCGGCACGCGGATGCCCTCGTGAAAGATCTCCGTGGCCTCCGCCGGAAACGAACCCGGCGCCATGCCACCGACCTCGGCGATATGGCCGATCGCCACGGTGAAGGCGATGATCTCGCCATCCACGAACACCGGCATGAACAGCGAATGCTCCGGCGTGTGCAGACCGCCGCGGTAGGGATCGTTATGGACGATGACATCGCCCTCTGCCATCTCCTCGAGCGGGATTTCCTGCAGGCTCGACTTGATCACCAGCGGCATGCCGCCGATCTGCGCCGGGCAGAACTCGGCCACCGCGTACATCTCGCCTTCGGGGCTGGCGATGGCGCAGGTGAAATCCAGCGCCTCGTTGAAGATCGTCGAGTACGAGGTCTTCATGAGCACGATGCCCATCTCGCGGCAGACCGAGACCATGGTGGAATCGAGAATACTCATGGTGACCATGTCCATGGCCGGGTGCTCGTTCATCGTGCGGTTTCCTTGAGCGTTGCTTCTGGGAGCGTTGGTTCTGGGTGCGCAATCATGGGGCCGAAGCGCCGCCGACGCAACGGGCTGAGGAGTCGTCGAGTGATGTCGAGGGCATGTATCGAAAGGTGAGGCCGTCGCACCGATAGGCCGCGATCTCGGCCTCGGACAGGCGCGCTCGCTCCGCCATCGTCAGACCCCGAGCAACGTCGCGGTGTGGATCAGTCGCATGGTCTCATGGCAGGCGGCTCGGGAGCCCACGGGCGCCCGCCTCGTGCTCCCGTGCTGCCGGCGGCCGGGCGCTCAATCGTCGCCGGCGCTGTCGAGGCCGTAGGCGCGCCGCGCGTGGACGGCCGAGATGTAGCCCTCGCGCAGGTCCTCTTCCACCTGTTCGTGCACCCGCTCCTTGGGCTCGCCCCAGCCGCCGCCGCCCGGCATTTGGAAGCGGAGGGTGTCGCCGGGATGGATCGTGACGTTGCTCCACTTGCTGGGGCTGACTTTGCCGAAGGCGTCGTCGATGGTGCGCC
>JAUVWK010000060.1 GCA_030604165.1 Alphaproteobacteria bacterium
AGGGCGGCATAGTCTTCGCGGCGCAAAGTGAACTCGATGGGCGAGACCAGCGCCGGCGTCGGCACGTAGCCGAACGACTTGTCGGGCATGCGCAGCACATCGACCATGAAGGTGATGCCGCCGCCCGGCCAGACATAGACCGGCGCGCCGCCGCAGGTGACGCGGGTCAGGGCCGCGCGCACGGAGCGCGTCAGGCGCACCGGATTTTCGGTGACCCCGGCGCGCAAGCTGCCGCCCGCGCCCGCCATGAACAGCACCGTACATAAGGCGGGCTCGCAGTTCTCCGCGATCCGCTGCACCACCTTGACGATGCTCGCCGGCATTTCGGCCGGCTGCGGTGCGAGCTTGTCGTCCAAGACGTACCACGCGGCGTCCTCGCCCGTGGTCGAAACCATGTGCAGCCTGAGCCCCGGCCAGGCCCGCTTGGGGTCGATCTTCTCGATGATCTCGAGCGGATCGGCGATGTCGGTGCCGCCCCAGCCGGCGCCGGGCTCGGCGACCTGAAAATAGCGCCCCGGCGTGGATTTGCGGCCGCGCACGCGGATCCCGGCGGGCGGCATGTCGAGAAAGCGCCCCGCCTGATGCTCGGTCAAGACACCGGTGATGTGGTCGTCCACGACGATCACCTCGTCGGCGTGGCCGTGCCACTGCTGGGCGAACATGCCCATGGCGGCCGAGCCGCAACCGACCCGCATACGCTCCTCGCGCTCGCCGTCGACGACCGGCGCAGCGCCGGCCTGCACCACGACCGTGGCACCGCCCGCCACCTGCATTTCTACCGGCTGCTTGTCGCAAAGCGCCAACAGCGCCTCGCAAGTGACAGTGCCTTCGCGCTTGCCGCCGCCGGTGAAATGGCGCACGCCGCCGAGCGCCAGCATCTGCGAGCCGTACTCGGCGGTGGTGACGTGGCCGATCGGCTCGCCCTTGCAGGTCACCGGCGCCTGCTCGGGCCCGAGATAGCGATCGGTGTCGATCTTCAGCTTGACGCCGCAGTAGCTGAAGATGGCCTCGGAGACCACCGTCACCATGTCGACGCCCTCCACCGCGCTGGAAACGATGAAGGGCGCGGGCTTGTAATCCGGATAGGTGGTGCCCGCGCCGACGCCGGTGACGAACTTGTCGGCGCCGCTGACGATGTCGCCCTGCCACTTCTCGCTGCCCTCGAGGAACGGCACCAGGGTCTTGGCCCGTTGCGCCACCAGCAGAGGGTCGAGCCGGGTCAGCACGCCGGCGACATTGGCGTAGCGGTCACAGGCGCCGGCCTTGCCGTCGCGGATGCGGCACAGCACCGGGCAGGCGTCGCAGCGAACCACGGCTTTGCTCTCGTCGCTCATGGCGTGTCGTCCTCGGGTCCGGCCTGGGCCAGTATCGCCGCGCGCAGGCGATGCGGCAGCGCCGGCACCCTGGCGATGCGCACGCCGGTGGCATGGCGGATGGCGCCGAGAATCGCCGGCGCGGTCGGGATCAAGCCCGGCTCGCCGACACCCTTGGCACCGAACGGACCGAGCGGCTCGGCGTCCTCGACGACGATCACCTCGATCTCGGGCACGTCGCCGACGGTTGGAATCAGATAGTCGTGCAGGTTTTCGGTCTGGCCCGGGATATATTCCTCCATCAGCGCCAACCCGAGGCCCTGGGCGATGCCGCCATGGATCTGGCCCTCCACCTGGATCGGGTTGATGGCGCGGCCGACATCGTGGGCGGCGACGATTTTTCGCACTTTGGTGACACCGAGCGCCAGGTCGACATCGGCCACGGCGAGCTGCGCGGCGAAGCCGTAAGTGGCGTAGGGGTTCCCCTGGCCATTGTCGTCGAGCGGCGTGGTCGGCGGGTCGAAGCTACCTTCGCCCCGCAGCACCGTGCCGTCGGCCGCCGCGGGCAGGCTGTCGAGTTCGATGACATGGCGCGCGGCGCCGTCCGTGACCCGCAACGCCGTGCCGTCGAGCGCGATCTCGGCGTCCGGCCCGGCGTTGGCGAGGCGCAGGATTTGGCCGCGCAAATCCTCGCCGGCAAGCTGGGCCGCCTTGCCGGAGACGAAAGTTTGGCGCGAGGCGGAGGTTTTGCCGGCGTCCGCAGTCAGGTCGGTATCGCCCACCACGAGCTGGAAATGGCCGAGCGGGAGGCCGAGGGCATCGGCGCAAATCTGGCTCAGCACCGTGCTCGAACCCTGGCCGATATCGACGGCGCCGTTATAGAAGGTGAGCGCGCCATCGCGGCCGAGCGCGAGCGCCATCGTCGAGGGGTTGGGCAGGCCGGTGTTGCCGATGCCATACCACATGCAGCCGATGCCGACGCCGCGCCGCCAGGCGCCGCCGGTTTTGTTAAAGGCGGCGGCGTCCGCCAGCGCGGCACTCCAAGGCGGCGCCAAGGCCTCGAGGCAAGGCGCCAGGCCGACGCTCGCCTGCAACACCTGGCCGCTCGCGGTCGCCTGGCCCGGTCGCAACGCGTTGCGCAGGCGAATGGCCAGCCGGTCGAGGCCGAGTTGCGCCGCCAAGTCGTCCATCAGCGCCTCGTGGGCGATGGCGCTTTGCGGCACGCCGAAGCCGCGAAAGGCCCCGGCGGGCGGCGCGTTGCTGAAGAAAGCGCGGCCGCGGGCGCTGACATGGGGCACGTGATAGGGGCCCGTGGCATGCACCGGCACCCGGACGGCCACCGTCGGGCCCCACGAGGCATAGGCGCCGGTATCGAAATCGGCGTTCATGGTGACCGCCTGCAAGATGCCCCCGGCGTCGCAGCCGAAGCGAGCCCGGATGCGCGCGGGATGGCGCTTGGTGGACGAGGCCATGCTTTCCGGGCGCTGATAGACGCAGGCCACGGGCCGCTCCAAGAGCCAGGCCGCCAGCGCGATCAGCGGCTGCACCGAGAGATCGAGCTTGCCGCCGAAGCCGCCGCCGCAGGCGCTCGGCAAAACGCGCACCTGTTCGGGCGCGAGGCCGAGGATGTTGGCGGTCTCGTCGCGGTCCATGTAAGGCGATTGGGTCGAGACGTGAAGCTCGAGGCGCTTGCCGAGCCGGCGCGCCCAGCCGGCCTCCGGCTCGATATAGGCGTGCTCGACGAAGGCGGTCTCGAACACCCCTTCGGCGCGCGCGGCGCAGGAGCCGAGGGCCGCCTCGGCATCGCCCTTGCGCAGGCCGCCATCGATCAGCAGATTGCCGGGCTTGTCCGCCTGCACCAGCGGCGCGCCCTCGGCCATGGCCGCGTCGAGACCGACCACCGCCGCGATGGGCTCGTATGCCACGGGCACGGCCTCGTCGGCGATCGCCTCGAGCGCTGTTTTTTCGCCGACCAACGCCAGCACCGCCTCGCCCCGGAAGCGCACCACGCCGTCGGCGAGCACCGGCTGATCCTTGAGGTCGGGATAGACGCCGAAACCGTTGCAGGGCAGATCGGCCGCGCTCAGCACGCGCACCAGGCCGGGATTGGCGTCGTACAGAGGCGCCAGATCGCCGACGGCGAAGCGGGCCGCGGCATGGGGCGAGCGCACCACGCGCAGCCACAGCGCGTCGGCCGGAATCGCGTCCGCGCCAAAGCGCGTGGCGCCGGTGAGCATGGCCATGCCGTCGAGCTTGGCGAGCCGCGCGCCCACGGCGCTGCCGGCCGCGGGTTCGCTGTCGGCCTGCGGCGCCGCGACATCCAGCACGGCCTCGACGATCTTGCGGTAGCCCGTGCAACGGCACAGCACGCCACCGAGCGCGTCCATCACCGCCGGCTCGTCGGGCGCGGCATCGCGGGCCAGCAGGTCGCTCGCCGCCAGCAGCATGCCGGGCGTGCAAATGCCGCACTGGGCCGCGCCGTGACGCTGGAACGCGGCCTGCAACGCACTGAGCCTGCCGCCCTCGGCCAGCCCCTCGACCGTGGTTACCGCGCGCCCGGCGGCCTGGCCCAGCGGCACCATGCAGGCGCAGACCTGGCGGCCGTCGAGCAGCACCGTGCAGGCCCCGCAATCGCCCGCGTTGCAGCCGATCTTGGTGCCGGTCAGGCCGAGGTCTTCGCGCAGCACGTCGGCCAACCGCTTGAGCGGCGGCGCGGTGACCCGCACCGTGCCGCCATTGACGGAAAAACTCGTCGCGGCGCTCATGGCCTCGCTCACGGCCGCGCCCCCAGCTCGTCGAGCGCGCGCCGCACCAGGGTCAGCGCGGCGTCCGTGCGATAGGTCGCCGAGCCCCGCACATCGTCGATGGGGGCGAGCGAGCCCAGATGCGCGGCCACGGCCGCCTCGCCCAACCCGGGGGCGAAGCGCCGGTCCTTGAGCGCGGCTTCGAGGTCCGGCAGCCGTTTCGCCATCGCCGAGCAGGCGCCGACCGCGACCCGCGCCGCCCGGATCGTGCCGTCGTCGGCCACCTCGGCGACCGCCGCCACCATGGCGATGGAGATCACCATATAGCGGCGCGCGCCGAGCTTGAGGAAATGGCCGTAGGCGCGCCGTGCCTTGGGCTTGGGCACGACGATCGCGGTCAGCAGTTGATCGGGACCGAGCGCGGTGGCGCGATTGCCGAGCACGAAACGCGCCACCGGCAACGAGACCACGCGATCGACCGCCGAGAGCTCGACCGAGGCGCCCAGGCTGAGCAGACAAGGCACGCCATCGGCCGCCGGCGAGGCGTTGCAGAGATTACCGCTCAGCGTGGCGACATTCTGGATCTGCACGCCACCGAGCTCCTTGGCGGCGCGCTTCAGCCCGTCGAACAGCGGCGGCAGATCCGCCGCCAGGAGATCGCTCCAGGTGGTCAGCGCCGGGATGCGCCAGTGATCGCTTCGCGCCTCGATGCCGCGCAGCGCGTCGAGCGCCGTGATATCGAGCACATCGTCGTCGAGCGGCTTGCCCACCCGCTCGGGGTAGAAATCGGTCCCCCCGGCGAGCACGGTCCAGCGCCGCGCGCGCAACGCCTCGAGTGCTTCGGAAACGGAGTTGGGCCGCAGATAGCCGGCCATTCCGCCTGCTCCTCCGTTACCCGTTATTTGTTCGTACACATATGATTATCCCGCCGCCCCCGAGCGCCGTCAAGGCCGGGAAGCAGCTCAGCCGAGGCGCCGCAGGGCCGCGAGAAAGGCCCGCCGTTCCGCCGCCGACAAGGGTTCGAGGATGGCCCGGCTCACGGCGCTGCCGTTGGGAATCAGCCGCGCCATCAGCGCGCGCCCCTCGGCCGTCAGCCGCAAGAGCGTGCGGCGGCGGTCGTCGGGGTCGGGGCGGTCATCGATCAAGGCGCGCTGCCTGAGGCGCTGGATCACGCCCTGAATGGTGGCCGGATCCATGGCCGTGAGCCGGCCCAAATGGTTTTGCGACAGCTCGCCCTCGTCGTGCAGCTTGACCAGGGCGGCGAACTGGGTCGGCGTGATCTGGGCGTCGCCGATGCGCTCCTGAAAGACGGCGGTGGCCCGCTGATGCGCGCGCCGCAAGAGGTGCCCGACCTGATCCTCCAGACGGTAGGTTGCCGCGTCGCGCCCCTCGGGCGCCGCTTTGCCGCCGGGTGTCGCCATGCCTCGTTCTTACCATGCGGGCCGAACCGGGGACAGACGCGGCCCGGCAAATATTGTCGGCACGTGGCTGCGCCGTGTGGTTTGCGCGGCGGAAAGGTCGCATAATCCCCCCTTGCGGACGCGCACCCAGAGCATCGCGCCGATAAGGGAGAGGACCATGGCGAAATACAGGATTGCGGTCGTGCCCGGCGATGGCATCGGCCAGGAAGTCATGCCCGAGGCGATCCGGGTGCTGGAGGTGGCCGGCGCGAAGTTCGACCTCTCGTTCGAGTGGCAGGAATTCGACTGGTCGTGCGAGAGCTACAGCAGAACCGGCCAGATGATGCCCGACGACGGCGTCGACCGCTTGCGGCCGTTCGATGCCATCTTCCTCGGCGCGGTCGGCTATCCCGGCGTGCCCGACCATATCTCGCTTTGGGGGCTCTTGATTCCGCTGCGCCGCGCCTTCCACCAATATGTCAATTTGCGCCCGATCAAGCTGCTGCGCGGCGTCGCCTCGCCCTTGGCGGGACGCACCGCCGGCGAGATCGACTTCTGCATCGTGCGCGAGAACAATGAAGGCGAATATTCCGAGATGGGCGGGCGCATGTACGCCGATACGGACCAGGAAACCGTGATCCAGGAAAGCGTCTTTACCCGCCGCGGCGTCGACCGGGTGATGCGCTACGCCTTCGAGCTGGCGCGCAAGCGCGGCACCAAGCACGTCACCTCGGCGACCAAGTCAAACGGCATCATCCACACCATGCCCTATTGGGACGAGCGCTTTCGGGCGATCCACGCCGAATATCCGGACGTCGAGGCTGACCAGTTCCACATCGATATCCTGAGCGCCCACTTCGTGCAGCACCCGGACTGGTTCGACGTGGTGGTCGGCAGCAATCTGTTCGGCGATATCCTCTCGGACCTCGGCGCGGCGGTGGTCGGCGGCATGGGCTTGGCGCCAGCGGCCAACCTCAACCCCGAAGGCGAGCACCCCTCGATGTTCGAACCCGTGCACGGCTCGGCGCCCGATATCGCCGGTCAGGGCATCGCCAACCCGATCGCGCAAATCTGGACCGGCGCCATGATGCTCGACCATCTCGGCCACGACGCGGCGGCGCGGGCCATCGAGCAGGCGATCGAGACGGTGCTGAGCGAGAGCGCGGCGTTGACGCCCGATCTCGGCGGCAAGGCGAGCACCAGCGTGCTCGGCAAGGCCATCGCGGAGGCGCTCTAGAGCATGGCGGGGGCCGCTTTCGGTCGCCGACGAGGAGCGTAAAAAAAACACTGTTTCAAGCGGTTGACTTGACGCCCGCGAGACCGTCAACATACGCGCCAGGTAAGAAGCTCAGCCGGAATTGCCATAGGGAGACAGGTCTGTGAGTCAAACGGTTGGCATCGACGTCGGCGGCACCTTCACCGATTTCGTCGCTTACGACCCATCGAGCCGCGCCCTCGAGGTGTGGAAGACGCTGACCACGCCGGCGGAGCCGATCGACGGCATTCTGGCGGGCCTCGAGCAGCCGGGCGCCGCCCGCAGCATCGCCCATTTGCGGCTCGGCACGACAATCGCGACCAACGCCATCCTGGAGCGCAAGGGCTCGACGGTTGCCTACCTCACGACCCAAGGCTTCAAGGACGTGCCCTTTATCCAGCGCGGCAAACGCAAGAGCCACTACGACATCGCCTGGATCAAATCGAAGCCGCTGGTCAAACGCCGCCATTGCTACGAGCTGCACGAGCGCATCACCGCGCGCGGCGAGATCCACACGCCGCTCGACGAGGCACAGACCCGCGCCATCGCCCGCCAGATCGCCGCCGACGACGCCATCGAAGCGATCGCGGTGTGCCTCCTGTTCTCCTATGTCTCGCCCGTGCACGAGCGCCGGGTGCGCGAGATCTTCGCCGAAGAGTGCCCCGACAAGCCGGTCTCGATCTCCTACGACGTGCTGCCCAAGTGGAAGGAATTCGAGCGCTCCTCGACCACCATCGCCGACGCCTATATCAAGCCCATCGTGGGCCGCCACGTGCGCGCCATCCGCGAGCGCTTCGCCGAACGCGGTATCACCGAGCATGTCACCGCGATCAAATCGAACGGCGGTGAAATGACGCTCGAGACGGCCGCCGACGTGCCCATTCAGATGACGCTCTCCGGCCCCACCGGCGGCGTCGTCGGCGCCAAGCAGATCGCGCGTACGCTGGGCGTCGATCATCTGGTCACGCTCGACATGGGCGGCACCTCGACCGATGTCTCGACCGTGGTCGATGGCCGGGAGAGCTTTACCACCAGCTTCCAGATCGAGTTCGGCGTGCCGATCCAGATCCCGATGATCGACATCCGCACCATCGGCGCGGGCGGCGGCTCGATCGCCTGGATCGACAAGGGCGGCATGCTGCGGGTCGGGCCCGAGAGCGCGGGCGCGGCGCCGGGACCCGCCTGCTACGGGCTGGGCGGCACGCGGGCGACCGCGACCGACGCCAACGTGGTGCTGGGCCGCATCAATCCCGACAATTTCCTGGGCGGCGAAATGCAGCTCGATGCCGGCGCGGCCGAGACGGCGGTCGCCGCTGTCGCCAAGGCGATCGACAAGTCGGTGGCGGAAACCGCGCTCGCCATCGTCCAGATCTCCAACAACAACATGATCGGCGCGCTGCGTTCGGTGCTGACCGAGCGCGGCCTGGACCCCCGGGATTTCGCGTTGCTCGCCTTCGGCGGCGCGGGGCCGGTGCATATCGCCGACCTCATGCATCACGCCGGCATTCCGGGCGGTATCGTGCCCAACCACCCGGGGCAGTTCTCGGCCTTTGGCTTTACCATGACCGACGCCCGCATCGACCTCGAGCGCACGACGCAGATGACCTCGCGCGCGTTCGAGCCGGAGCACGCCAACCGCGTGCTCAGCGACCTTATCGGCGAGGCCGTCGCCGCGCTCGAGAACCAGGGCTACGAGAGCAACATCGAGATCCAGCGCTCGCTGGAGATGCGCTATTTCGGCCAGAACCACGAGCTCGAGGTGCCGATCGCCTTCGACACCTTCAGCGACGAAACCATCGCCTCGATCTGGCAAAGCTTCCACCGGGCCCACGAGAGCCGCTTCAATTTCGATATCCCGGGCGAGACGATCGAGCTGATTTCGATCAAGATCACGGCCGCCTCGGTGACCGAAAAACCGACCCTGGCGGAGCTGCCGGTGGCCGCCGGCGAGCCGACGCCGGTGGGGGCGCGCCGCGTGATCTACGAGGATGGCACGCACGAAGCGCCGGTCTACGACCGTGCGGCGCTGACGCAGGGCCATAGGATTAGCGGCCCGGCCGTGATCGAGGAACCGGCCTCGGCGACGCTGATCAGGCCCGGCGGCCGGGTGCGGGTCGATAAATACGGCAACCTGCTGCTCGGCGAGGTTGCGACCGGCTAACGACAGGAGAGACCAGACCATGCGCTTTTCGGACAATGGCTATTACATCGAACGCTACATCAAGTGCGACAATTGCGGCGTGCTGCTCTATGACCAGGACATGCCTTCCGACAACGCGGAGGGCGGCGACCTTTTTTGCTCAGACTGGTGCAAGGAGTGGGCGGCGTTGCGCGCCGCCGGCGTCGATGAGCCCAAGCTGCCGCTGCCCAAGAAGGGCGATCAAAAAACCGCCTGAGGGCGGCCACGCGCCTCAGGAGACTGCGCCCCAGGAGAGTGCGCCCCAGGAGACTGAACCATGGACATGGTGACCATGAACATCATCGAATCCGCGATGGTGGCGATTTGCCGGGAAATGGGCGTCAACGTCCAGAAGACGGCCTATTCGACGATTTTCAGCGAGGCCGAAGACTTCACCTGCGCGCTCGCCAGCCCCGTGGGCGAGATGATCGCGGTGGCCGAGTTCTGTCCCGCCCAGATCGGCGGCGTGCCGCTGCTGGTGCGCTCCATGGCCAAGGAGATTCCGCTTAGCGACATCGACGAAGGCGACGTCATCATCCACAACGACCCCTACCGCGGCGGCCTGCACACGCCCGAGCACACCATGTTCAAGCCGATCTTCGTGGACGGCGAGCTCACCGCCTTCGCCGTCTCCATCGGCCATTTCGTCGAGGTCGGCGGCATGGTGCCGGGCGGCTTTCCGGGCGAGGCGACCGAGATTTTCCACGAGGGGCTGCGCGTGCCGCCGGTCAAGAGCATCAAGCGCGGCGAGGACGTGCCCGAGGTCTGGAAACTGCTGTTGGCCAACGTGCGCACGCCGCGCGGCAATTACGGCGATCTGCGCGCCTTGATCAGCGCCGTCGACCTCGGCGAGCGCCGGCTCAAGGACCTCGTCGGGAAATACGGCAAACAGGTGTTTCGCCAAACGATCGAGGACTTGATGGATTATTCCGAGGCGCGTATGCGCGCGGAGATCGCCGCCTTTCCCGACGGCAAATACAGCTTCGAAGACGGTCTCGAGGACGACGGTATCGAGGACAAGGAATACACCATCAAGGTTGCGGTCCACGTGCAGGGCGACGAGGTAGTGATCGATTACACCGGCTCTTCGCCGCAGGCCAAGGGCCCGATCAACGCCACCCTCGGCGTCGCCTGGTCGGCCTCGTTCAACGCCATGCTGAACCTGACCGACGAATCGATTCCGAAAAACTCCGGCTGCTTCCGCCCCATTCAGGTGATCGCGCCGGCCGGCACCATCATGAACGTCGACTACCCGGGCTCCTCGGTGGGCGGCAACACCGAGACCCATCCCTTGATCGTCGCCATCATCTTCGGCGCCCTGGCCGATGCGGTGCCCGACCGCGCGCCGGCCTCGGAGGGCACGACCCACGGCTGCTTCGTCTTCGGCGGTTGGGACGCGCGCAACCAGCACCCCTTCGGCGCCTTCGACTTCACCTATGTCGGCTATGGCGGGCGCCGCTTCGCCGACGGCAACGACGCCACCGATTCGATCAACGGCAACTGCGCCAACACGCCGACCGAAGTGTTCGAAACGCGTTATCCCTGGCTGGTCGAGGAATATGCCCTGCGCCCGGATTCGGGTGGCGCCGGCGAGTACCGCGGCGGCTTGAGCATCACCAAGCGCATGGTTTGCACCGACACCGAGGTGACCATCAGCCAGATGACCAACAAGCACAAGAAGCACGCCTGGGGCCTGTACGGCGGCAAGCCCGGCGTCTTGGGCGCGACCCTCTATCTGCAACGCAACGGCGAACGCTGGCAAACCATCGCCGAGGCTTTCGGCAAGGTCAGCCCGAGCAAATATTCCAACGTGCCGATCGTGCCGGGCGAGCGCGTCATCGTGGCGGCGCCGGGCGGCGGCGGCTACGGCGAGCCGGCCAAGCGCGACCCCCGCGCCGTGGTCGAAGACGTGCTCGAGGGCTA